>JADKAQ010000001.1:600000-835932 GCA_016719105.1 Gemmatimonadota bacterium
GAGCGAGGGAGACACGGGCTCCACTCGCGTGCAGGTAGCTGTGCTCACGGAGCGCATCAACTACCTCACCGATCACTTCAAGACGCACAAGAAGGATCATCACGGCCGCCGTGGGCTGCTGAAGATGGTCGGACAGCGCCGGAGACTTCTCGAGTACCTCAAGCGGCAGGATGTTGAGGGGTACCGGAAGGTTCTCGGTGAGCTCGGACTTCGCCACTAGCACTCGTCGCTCATCACGCAATCGCGCGGCCGCCCCTTTCGGGCCCGCGCGTTTTGTGTTCTAACGAGACCCAGTCACACACATGATGCAACGCATCGAAAAGACCTTCGCGGGCCGCCGCCTCGTCATCGAGACCGGTCGCATGGCCAAGCAGGCCGCCGGTTCGGCCGTCGTGACCTTTGGCGAGACGATGGTGCTCGCCGCCGTCACCGTCAGCGACAACAAGTCGCCGCTCCCCTTCTTCCCACTCACGGTCGAGTACAAGGAGAAGACCTACGCGGCGGGCAAGATCCCCGGCGGCTTCATCAAGCGCGAAGGGCGCCCGCACGACCACGAGATCCTGGCGTGCCGGATCATCGACCGGTCCATCCGGCCGCTCTTCCCGGAAGGCTTCCAGAACGAAGTGCAGGTCTTCGTCTACGTCATCTCCGCCGACCAGGAGAACGACGCCGAAGTCCTCGGCCTCCTCGCCGTCTCCTACGCGCTCGCCGCGTCCAAGATCCCGTGGAACGGCCCGATCGCTGGCGTGCGCGTCGGCCGCGTCCAGGACAAGTGGATCCTCAACCCCACCTACCAGCAGCTCGAGTACTCTGACCTCGAGATCGTCGTCGCCGGCTCGGCTGACTCGATCGTCATGGTCGAAGGGGGGGCCAACGAAGTGAGCGAGGCCGATGCCCTCGACGCGCTCACCGTCGGGCACAAGGGGATCAAGGAACTCATCGGCTACCAGCACGAGCTGCTCGCGACGGGACGCGCCGACAAGATGGCGTGGGTCAAGACCGAGGTGCCGGCTGAAGTGATGGCCGCGGTCAAGAAGGAAGCCGAGAAGCGCATCGGCGACGCGATCAACCAGAAGGAAAAGCACACGCGCATCCAGGCCGTCGAGGCCATCAAGAAGGAAGCGAAGGAGAAGCTCGTCGCCGAGAAGCCCGAATGGGCGCCGTTCGTCGGCAACGTCCTGGGCGATCTCGAGTACAACGCCCTGCGCGGGCAGGTGCTCTCCAGCGGACGTCGCGTCGACGGCCGCAAGCCGACCGAAGTGCGCGACATTTCCATCGACACGTCGGTCCTGCCCCGGGCCCACGGCTCGGCGCTCTTCACGCGTGGCCAGACGCAGGCGCTCGTCGCCTGCACGTTAGGCACCGCCGACGACGTGCAGCGCCTCGACTCGCTCAAGGACAAGAGCGAGACCACGAAGTCGTTCATGCTGCACTACAACTTCCCGCCGTTCTCGACGGGTGAAGTGCGCATGCTGCGCGGCACCTCGCGTCGCGAGATCGGTCACGGCAACCTGGCCGAGCGTGCGTTGCAGGCGGTCCTCCCGCCGTTCGAGGAGTTCCCGTACACGCTGCGCATCGTCTCCGACATCATGGAGTCCAACGGCTCCTCGTCGATGGCCTCGGTCTGCGGTGGCTCGCTGGCGCTCTTCGATGCCGGCGTCCCGACTCGTGCCGCCGTCGCCGGCGTCGCGATGGGGCTCATCAAGGAAGGGGACAAGTACGCGATCCTGACCGACATCCTCGGCACCGAGGATCACCTGGGCGACATGGACTTCAAGGTCGCGGGCACCGAGGCCGGCATCACGTCGATCCAGATGGACATCAAGATCGAGGGGCTCTCGCTCAAGATCATGAAGGAAGCGCTCGCGCAGGCCCGCGAGGGTCGCCTGCACATCCTCGGCGAGATGAACAAGGCGCTCAGCGCGCATCGCGAGGACCTCTCGCCATACGCGCCGCGCATCATCACGCTCTCGATCAACCCCGAGAAGATCGGCGACCTGATCGGGCCCAAGGGGAAGACGATCCGCGGCATCCAGGAGGAGACGGGGGCCGAGATCACGGTCGACGACTCCGGGCTGGTCACCATTGCGGCTGTCGGTGGCGAGTCGATGGATCGCGCCCGCCAGATGGTCATGGCGATCACCGCCGAGCCGATCGTCGGCGAGACGTACGAAGGGACGGTCAAGACGGTCACGGCCTTCGGTGCCTTCATCGAGATCATGCCGGGCTCCGAGGGGCTCCTGCACGTCTCCGAGATGAAGCACACGCGCGTCGAGAAGCCGGAGGATGTGGTCAAGAAGGGCGACCGCGTCACGGTGAAGCTCATCGACCGCGACGAGCGCGGACGCCTGCGCCTGTCGATGAAGGCGCTCCTCCCCAAGCCGGAAGGGATGGAAGAACAGCCGGCGTCGGAGGGTGGCGAGGGCGGCGGTGACGAGGGCGGTGATCGCGGCGAGCGTCGTGATCGCGGTCCGCGCCGCAGCGGTGGTGGTGACCGCGGCCGTCGTGGTCGTTGAGGCGGTGATCGGTCGCCCGTGAACGGTCGCGCCATGACCGAGCCGACGGGAGTCCAGCGCACCGTTCTGGGCAACGGCCTTACCGTAGTGTCGGAGTTCATGCCAGGCGTTCGATCGGTTTCGATCGGCGCCTGGGTTCGTATTGCGTCGGTGCACGAGCCGCGGCCGCTGATGGGGGTGTCGCACCTCCTCGAGCACATGGTGTTCAAGGGGACGCGCCGGCGCAGTGCGAAGGACATCGCGATGTCGCTGGAGAACCTCGGCGGGTCGCTCGACGCGTATACGTCGCGGGAGCACACGGCCTTCCAGGCGCGCGTGCTCGATGAGCACCTGGTGCAGGCGGCGGACGTGCTGGGGGACCTGATCTTCTCGCCGGCGCTCCGCGAGAGCGACCTGCAGCTCGAGCGCAAGGTCGTACTGGAGGAGATCGCGATGGTGGATGACACCCCCGACGACCTCGTGTTCGAGCTGCATAACGAGTTGCTGTGGGGCGAGCATCCGTACGGCTATTCGATCCTCGGGACCCGCGACACCGTGGCGTCGTTAGGCGTGGCCGACCTGAGGGCGCTCCACGGGCGCGGGTACCAGCCGCGCCACATCGTGGTGGCGGCGGCCGGCAACGTGGAACACGAGCGCCTGCTCGAGGCGCTGCGCCTGACCGGGTGGGAGGATGTCGCGCGCGGTGACGACGACCCCGCGGTCCCGCCGGCTCCCGTCGCGGCCCCGCCGGGGGTGCGCCATGTGGAGCGCGACGGGGCACAGACGCAGATCGTCTTCGGCGTCCCCACGGTGCGCTATGGCGACCCGCGGCGCTACGCCGTCTCGCTGGCCTCCACGCTGCTCGGCGGGGGGATGAGTTCGCGCCTCTTCCAGCGCGTGCGTGAGGAGATGGGGTTGGCGTACTCGGTCTCGTCGTTCCACAGTTACCACACCGACTCCGGGACGCACGGCGTGTATCTCGCCACGTCGCCCGAGACCGCGAAACTCGCCACTGATGCGGTCCACGAGGAGATGCGCGCCGTGGCGGAGCAGGGATTCACCGCCGAGGAAGTGGCGGCGGGACGGGGGCAACTGAAGGGGCAGATCACGCTGTCGCTCGAGAGCTCGTCCTCGCGGATGTACCGCGCGGCGGCGACGGAGCTGTACGGCGAGCCGTATCGTCCGATCGACGACGTGTTGTCGCAGATCGACGCCATCCGGGACGAGGAGGTCGCTGCGATGGCGGCCGCCTACTTCGTGCCCGAACTGCAAACCGTGCTGAGCCTCGGCCCCGGGCCGGGGACGGCCTGAGATCCACCAATTCGACGCGAGCCTAACGACCATGCTCATTGGCGTTCCGAAGGAAATCAAGACGAACGAGAACCGCATTGCCCTCGTCCCCGCCGGCGCCGAAGCGCTGGTCGCGGCCGGGCACCAGGTGTTCATCGAGAAGGGGGCCGGCGAAGGGAGCGGCTTCGACGACAGCGACTACACGGGCGTCGGCGCCCAGATCGCCCCGGACGCGGCCACCACGTGGGCCAAGGCCGAGATGATCATGAAGGTGAAGGAGCCGATCGAGCGCGAGTGGCCCCACATGAAGAAGGGGCAGACCATCTTCACGTACTTCCACTTTGCGGCTGACGAGAAGCTCACCAAGGCGCACCTCGACTCCGGCGCGACCTGCATCGCGTACGAGACCGTCGAGCTCCCGAGTCGCGAGCTCCCGCTCCTCACGCCGATGTCCGAAGTGGCCGGGCGCATGGCGGTGCAGGAAGGGGCCAAGTACCTCGAGAAGCTCTACGGCGGGCGCGGCGTCCTTCTGGGCGGCGTCCCGGGCGTGGCGCCGGCCAAGGTCGTGATCCTCGGCGGGGGCATCGTCGGCATCAACGCCGCGAAGATGGCGGCGGGGATGGGGGCCAAGGTCGTGATCCTCGACATCTCGCTCGAGCGCCTGCGCTACCTGTCGGACGTGATGCCCGCCAACGTGCAGCTCATCCACTCGAACCGGCACAACGTGCTCGAGCAGATCTCGACGGCCGACCTCGTGGTTGGTGGCGTCCTGATCCCCGGCGCCAAGGCGCCCAAGCTCATCCGCAAGGACGACCTCAAGCGCATGCGTCCCGGGTCGGTCATCGTGGACGTGGCGATCGACCAGGGCGGGTGCGTGGAGACGATCCACGCCACGACGCACGAGAACCCGACCTACGTCGTGGACGGCGTGATTCACTATGGCGTGGCCAACATGCCCGGGGGCGTTCCGCGCACCTCGACGCTGGCGCTGACCAATGCCACGCTCCCGTACGCGCTCCAGCTCGCGAACAAGGGGTGGAAGCAGGCCCTGCGAGACAACGGCGCCCTGCTCAAGGGGTTGAACGTGACCGAGGGGAAGGTCACCTACGCCGGGGTCGCCGAGGCGTTCGGAATGGCGTTCCACGAGCCGGCGCAGTTCATCGCCTGATGGGGGCGGCTGGCTCGACGGGATGGGGGACGGGGGCGCGATGCCCGCGTCCCCCATCAGCGTTTCGCCCCCCTGCGCGTGGTCCGAGGCGAGCCACGCGGTCCCTTCTCACCGCACCTCCGGGTGCTTCCACGACACCTGCCACGACCATGAGCACCCCGCCACTTTCCGTGCGCATTCAGCGGCTCGCGCACAACCCCGACTTGCCGCTGCCGGCCAGACAAACGAGCGAAAGCGCCGGCTACGATGTGTGTTCCTGCGAGGCGGACTTCGTGCTTGCACCTGGCGAGAGGCGCGCCCTGGCGACCGGCTTTGCCTTCGCGCTGCCGCCGGGCGTGGAGATGCAGGTGCGGCCGCGCTCCGGGTTGGCACTCAAGCACGGCATCACGCTCCCAAACTCTCCGGGGACGATTGATCCCGACTATCGCGGGGAGCTCAAGGTGATCGTCCTGCACGCCGGGACGGAGCCGTTGCGCATCGCGCGCGGGGATCGCATCGCGCAGCTGATCTTTGCCCGGTTCGAGTCGCCGGTGTTGCTGGAGTCCGCGTCGCTCGAGTCGACGGCGCGCGGTGCCGGCGGCTTCGGGAGCACGGGGGTCAGCATCGGCGGGACGGGGGGCTCGACGGGCAGCGGCACGAGCGACGCGTCGCAGGGCGGGGCGAGCGAGCGCGCGAGCGGCTGAACGAACGGAAGAGCGGGCGCTCGGCGCGCGTCGCGTGCCGGGTGCGTGCGTCCGTCAGGTGCATCGTTGCGGTCGATTCTGCCGGGCCGCGAATGGCGGACCCTGGGGGGCAGGGTTTGCCGCTCCGTGGTGGCGCGGGGGCTCGGGAGGGGAGGGGTGAGCCAGCGCCCCGAGGGAGGGCGGGGGGGAAATCGAGGAGTCCCGGCGGGTCGGCGCCGTGTCCGGGCGCCCGCGTAGGTTGTGATCTGGCAATGCCTTGCACCCCCTTACGTGCACCGCTAGCTTATCCTTCCAAGCGCGTCGCCCCTCCTGACTACCGGCGCCCCCTTGGGGCGTCAGGATTTCCACATACATGCGTTGGCCCTCCCTCTCGGCGGGTAAGCTTTTCCCCGCCAATGCAATTGCCGTTGACCTTGGCACGGCGAACACGCTGGTGTACGTCAAGGGTGAAGGGATCGTCCTGAACGAGCCCTCGGTGGTCGCGATCGACCGCGAGACCAAGCGGGTCAAGGGCGTGGGGTTGGAGGCCAAGCGCATGCTCGGGCGCACGCCGGACGGGATCATCGCCGTCCGGCCGATGAAGGACGGCGTGATCGCCGACTTCGACGTGACCGAGAAGATGCTCCGGTATTTCCTGGAGCTGATCATCAAGAACCGGATGTTCAAGATCAAGCCGCGCGTCATCGTGTGCGTCCCGTCGGGGATCACCGAGGTCGAGCGGCGTGCCGTGCGCGATTCCGCGTTAGGCGCCGGGGCCAAGGAAGTCTTCATGGTCGCGGAGCCGATGGCGGCCGCGATCGGGGTCGGGCTCCCGATCGAGACGCCGACGGGGAACATGGTGATCGACATCGGCGGCGGGACGACCGAGATCGCCGTCATCGCGCTCAGCGGCATCGTGAGCGATACGTCGATTCGCACGGCGGGCGATGAACTCGACACGGCCATCGTGCAATTCATGCGCAAGAACTACAATCTCCTGATCGGCGAACCGACGGCGGAGCAGATCAAGATCACGATCGGCTCGGCGGCCCCCGTGGGGGATGAGCGCGAGATGGACGTGAAGGGGCGCGACCTGGTCAGCGGGATCCCGAAGACGGTGCGGGTGCACTCGTCGGAGATCCGCGAGGCGATCCAGGAGCCGATCCAGCAGATCGTCGACGCGGTGCGTCGTGCGCTGGAAATCACTCCGCCCGAGCTCTCGAGCGACATCGTCGACCGCGGCATCGTGATGA
This sequence comes from Gemmatimonadota bacterium, assembly GCA_016719105.1. Lineage (NCBI taxonomy): Bacteria > Pseudomonadati > Gemmatimonadota > Gemmatimonadota bacterium. The sequence goes on from JADKAQ010000001.1 coordinate 606,869, forward strand.
CCGGGGGCGGGGCGCTGATCCGCGGGCTCGACGTCGTCCTGAGCCAGGAAACGGGGCTCCCGATCCACGTCGACGAGGACCCGCTGACCTGCGTGGTGCGCGGCGTGGGCCGCATCCTCGACGACGAGGAGAAGTACTGGTCGGTCCTTTCGTCGTAGGAGGGGAGTGATGGCTCGCGCTGCGCGCTCGGGCTCGCGCGCGGACACCGCGCTCGTGGCGACGTGCGCCCTCCTGGCGCTGTTGGCCACCGTGCTGCCGCTCCCCATCCGCGACGCCATTGCGTCGTCGCTCCGGCGCACGCTGGTGGCGCCGCTGCTCGCCCTGCAGGAACGGGCGGAGCGCGCGCGCACCGCCTTTGCCGAGCGCGATGCGGTGGCCGCGCGACTGGACTCCCTCGTGCTGCGCAACGCCGAGTTGGGGAAGATGGCGCAGGAGAACGTGCAGCTGCGTGGACTCCTCTCGCTCGCCCGACAGCTGCAGTGGGGCTTTGTCCCCGCCGAGGCGCTGCACGGACAGGGGCTCGGCGACGAGCACGTCCTCCTCCTCACCAAGGGCGAGAACGCGGGGGTGCGCATGCGGAGCGGGGTCGTTGCGCCTGACGGTTTGGTCGGGCAGGTCACGACCGTCGATCCGCGCTCGAGCCTGGCGATCCTCTGGACCCATCCCGACTTTCGCGCCAGCGCGATGTCGGCCGATGGCAGCGCCTTCGGCATCGTGCGTCCGCACCTGGGCGAGGAGTCGGGGCGCTCGCTCCTCGAGCTGCGCGGCGTGGCCTTTCGCGATGCCCTCGAGCCCGGGACGCTGATCACCACGTCGGGGCTTGGTGGGGTGTACCCACGCGGGATCCCGATCGGGATCGTGCTCAAGGACATCAAGACGAACGAGGTCTGGTCGCGCGCGTACCTCCTCCGCCCCGCGGTGTACCCGCCCGATGTCAGCAACGTGATGATCCTGTCGCCGCAACGCGTCGCCGAGGGGGCGATGGACAGCGTCTGGATCGACGTGAGCCGTGCGGAAGGGGCTGCACGCCGGTTGGCCGCGTCGGGCGATTCGCTGGCGCGCCTGCAGGCCGCCGCGTCCGCATTCCGGCAGCGACAGATGGATTCGCTCAAGGCGGTGCTCGGAATCCCCACGGCGGGGGACAGCGCGGCCAGCGATTCGCTCTCGCCGCGCCCTGACACCCTGGCCGCTCGTGGCGACAGCGTGCGTGCGACCGGTCGTCCGGCCGCTGGCGGTGCGGGGACCGCGGCCGGTCGCGTACCACGTCGCGACTCCACCCTGAGGCGTCGCTGACGATGCAGCGCGGCATTCGCACCGCTCTCCTGTTCGTCGCGCTCGTCGCGGCCCACTACTTCCTGCGGCCGTTGCTCGGATGGCGCGTGTCGATGGACTTCCTCGTCATCGCCGTGCTCCTGGTGGCGGTGCGCGTTCGCCCCGGAGTGGCGGCGCTCATCGGCTTCACGCTCGGCCTCATCGGCGACTCGCTCGCGCCGGCGACGTTCGGGGCTGGCGCGCTGGCGATGTCGATCGTGGGCTTCAGCGCCTCATGGCTCAAGGCGGTCTTCTTCTCCGATAACGTCTTCCTGCACGCCTTCTTCTTCTTCGTGGGGAAGTGGGCCTTCGACGTGCTGTTCGTGGTGGCCGGTCGACAGGGCGGGGTGTATGACATGGCGACCCAGATGGTCCTCTGGTCGCCACTGGCGGCGGCGTTGACGGCGGTGACCGGGGTGCTCGTCCTGCTCCTGTTCCGCGGGATGCTCGAGGCGCCGTCGTCATGAGCCTACATCCGAACGACATCCAGCGCCGCGGCCGCTTCGCGGGGGCACTGGTCACGCTGTCGCTCGTGCTGTTGGCCAGCGGCTTCTTCCGGGCGCAGGTGCTCGAGAGCGCGCGCTACCAGTTGTCGTCGGAGAAGAACCGGTTGCGCGAGGTGCCGATCCCGGCGGCGCGCGGGACCATCTACGATCGCCACGGCGACATCATCGCCGAGAACGTGCCGGGCTACGCGGTGTCGATCCTGGCGGCGGGAGCCGATTCGTTGCGGGCGACGTTGCAGCGACTGTCGGCGATCATCGAGCTTGCACCTGGCGACATCGAGTCCGCGGTGCGTCGCTTGCGGCGCGACCCCAATCGCCCGACGGTGGTGCTGGCGGATGCCTCGTTCGACCAGGTGTCGGTGCTCGAGGAGCATCGCACCGAGTTTCCGAGCCTCATCATCGAGGCCACGCCCAAGCGGCGCTATCCTGACGGTCCCGCGGTCTCGGCCTTCGTGGGCTACACGGCCGAGATCAGCGAGTCGGAGCTCAACTCGACCGAGTACACGTCGTACAAGTCCGGACAGCAGATCGGGCGCTCCGGCCTGGAACAGCAGTATGAGAAAGAGCTGCGCGGGACCGAGGGGTCGCGCTACGTCGAGGTCGACGCGCGCGGGCGCGTGGTGCGCGATGCCGGGTCACGCCCGGACCGCGAGGCGACGGCGGCGCCCGCGCTCCAGACCAACATCGACCTGGACCTGCAGCGCTTCGTCGCGTCGTACCTGGCGGATTCGCTGGTCGGAGGGGTGGTGGCGATCGAGCCGCAATCGGGGGCCGTGCTCGCGATCCATAGCTCGCCCGCGTACGATCCCAATCGCTTCATCGGCGGGATTCCCGCGCCGTATTACCGGGAGCTCCTGAACAATCCGGGGCGTCCGTTGCTCAACAAGGCGATTCAGGGACGCTATCCGCCGGCGTCGACCTTCAAGCTGGCGACGGCGGCGATGGCGCTCGAGGAAGGGCTGGTCGACTTCGACTCGCGCATGCCTGTCCCGTGCACGGGGGGCTATACCTACGGGAGCCGCTATTTCCGCTGCTGGGACAAGAAGGGGCATGGCTCGGTGACGCTGTCGCAGGCGATCGCCAAGTCGTGCGATTCGTTCTTCTACCAGCTCGGGCTGCGCATGACGCTGTCCAAGATGCTGGCGGGCGGCGTGCAGCTGAAGTTCCGCGAGAAGAGCGGCATCGACCTCCCCAACGAGACGACGCCGCAGTGGCCGTATGCCGTGGAGTACTTCAACAAGCGGTATGGTCCCAAGGGGTGGACCAACGCGGTGACGCTGAACCTGTCCATCGGCCAGGGCGAGAATACACAAACCATCCTGAACATGGCGCGCTTCTACACGGCGCTGGCGACGGATGGGTCGGCGGCGCGTCCCGAAGTGGTGCGGCGCTCGCCAGACCGCACGAAGATCCTCAACCTCACGCCGGCGCAGCTCGCGGGGTTACGCGACGCCATGGCGGACGTGGTCTCGGGACGCGGGACGGCGGGGAGTGCGGCGATTCAGGGGGTCGTGCTGGCGGGGAAGACCGGGACGGCGCAGAACGAGACGGGGAAGGACCATGCCTGGTTCGTCGGCTTCGCCCCCAAGGATGATCCCAAGATCGTGGTGGCGGTGATGCTCTGGCAGGGCGAGCACGGCTACGCGGCGGCGCGCATCGCCTCCAAGGTCGTCGAGCACTACCTCAAGCGCCCGGCCATCCAGCCGGTGGATGTCGAGGGGGACGATTGATCAAGCGCGTCTTCGCCGACTACCCGCTGGTGATCATTGCGCTGCTGCTCTCGGCGTACGGCATCGCCGTCGTCTATTCGGCCGGGCAGACCGACGTGGTCCAGACCTCGGTGGCCACCGCCTATCAGCGCCAACTCGGCTGGTTCGTCGTGGCGCTCGTGGGCGCGTGGGTGCTAAGCCGAGTCTCGGTGCGCCTTCTGGAATGGGCCAGCTGGCCGGTATACCTGTTCGCCATCTTCCTGTTGATCGTGACACTCGTCTTCGGCTCCGGCGCCGGGACGGCGGCGAGCATGAAGGGGTGGCTGACGATCGGCGGGGTGCGCCTGGGGCAACCGGCGGAAGTGGCGAAGGTGACCGTGGTCCTGATGCTGGCCAAGGTGCTCGCCGTGCGTCGCGACGCTCCGCGCTCGCTGCTCGAGCTATGGAAGCCCGCGGCCGTCGTACTCGTCCCCTGGGTCCTGGTGATGGCGCAGCCCGACCTGGGGACCGGGATGGTCTTCGTCGGGATCTTCTTCGCCATGCTCTTCTGGGCCGGCGTGTCGGGGCCGTTGCTGCTGCTGGCGGCCTCGCCGGCGATCTCGCTGCTGCTCTCGTTCAGCACCGTGTACTGGGGGGCCTGGTTCCTGATCCTCATCGCCGTCGTGCTGTGGTACAAGCCGTACGTCGTCGAAGGGGTCGTGCTGATCGTGACGAACGTGGCGATGGGGGTGCTGGCCCCGATCGTGTGGGAGAAGCTCGCCCCGCACCAGAAGTCGCGCCTGCTCGTCTTCCTCGACCCGTCGGAAGACCCCAAGGCGTCTGGCTATCACGTCATCCAGTCGAAGATCGCCATCGGCTCGGGGGGATGGCTCGGCAAGGGGTTCACGCTCGGAACGCAGAAGCGTGGCTCATTCCTCCCCGCGCAGCATACCGACTTCATCTTCGCGGTCGTGGGCGAGGAATTGGGCTTCCTCGGGGTGTGCATCGCGCTCGCGCTCTTCCTGCTGCTCTTCCTGCGGGTGATTCGCGTGGCGTCGCGCGCCAACGACGGCTTCAGCTCGCTGGTGGCGTTCGGCTTGTTAGGCAGCTGGTTGGTGCACGTGATCGAAAACGTCGGGATGACGCTCAACCTCATGCCCATCACCGGCATTCCGCTGCCGTTCTTTTCCTACGGCGGGTCGTTCATGCTCGCGTGCTGGCTGGCGATCGGGATCCTGGTGCGCATCTCCTCCGAGGGGCGCGGCGAGGCCGACGCCCTCCCGATCGGGCTGCGACGCTAGCCGTCGGTCGCGCCCCACTGGTTCGCCTCTCCCGTCGCGCGGAGCCGCCCCCTACCCGCGCCCCCAACCGCCCTCCATTTTTCCCCCATGGCCTGGTTCCGGAAGGACAAAAAACCGAGACAGCCGCGACGCGAGCGGCTGGAGATCCCGGCGGACGTCTGGGAGAAGTGCGAGGCGTGCGGGCACACGGACATTCACGACAAGTTCGCCCGCAACCTCAACGTCTGCCCCAACTGCGACTACCACCGGCGCATTCGGGCGGTCGAGTACGTCACGATCCTCCTGGATGACGACAAGTGGGAGGAGACGGAGACCGACCTCAAGTCGATCGACGCGCTGGGCTTTCCGGACTACGAAGGGCGTCTCAAGAAGGCGCGGACCAACGCCGGTGACACCGACGCCATTCTCACCGTGGCGGGGACGATCGGCGACATGCCGGTGAACCTGGGCGTCATGGACTTCGCCTTCATGGGCGGGTCGATGGGCTCGGTCGTGGGCGAGAAGATCGCCCGCCTCGCGCAGCGGTCGCTGGAGCGGAAGCATCCGCTCATCGTCATCTCGGCCTCGGGCGGCGCCCGCATGCAGGAGGGGGTCCTCTCCCTGATGCAGATGGCCAAGGTGTCGGCCGTGCTGTCGCAGCTGGCGGACCGCCGCATCCCGTACGTCTCGATCCTGACCAACCCGACCACCGGTGGCGTGAGCGCGAGCTACGCCATGCTTGGCGACGCGATCCTCGCCGAGCCGGGGGCGGTGATCGGCTTCGCGGGGCCGCGCGTCATCAAGCAGACGCTCGGGCAGGACCTCCCGGAGGGGTTCCAGACGGCCGAGTTCCTCCTGGATCACGGCATGCTCGACTGCGTGGTGCATCGCCGGGATCTCCGGCAGACGGTGGGGCGCCTGTTGCGCCACATGAGCGGCAAGCCGGCGGCGGCCGCGTGGGCCACGACCTGAGCGGGCACCGGTCCCGGTACCAGGACGCCCTCCAGTACCTGTTCGCGCGCACCACCGGCAAGAGCAAGTTTGGTCTGGAGCGGACGCGGGCGCTGCTGGCCGCGCTCGGGAATCCGCAGGACGGGCTCAAGACGTTGCACGTGGCGGGGACCAACGGCAAGGGAAGCGTCTGCGCCACGCTCGACGCGCTGCTGCGCGCGCGCGGCCTGCGCACGGCGAAGTACACCTCACCGCACCTCGTCGACTTCACCGAGCGCTTCGTCATCGACGGGGCGGCGGTCGACGCGCGCTACGTCGTCGAGTTCATCGAGCGGTGGACGCCAGAGGTCGAGCGGCTGGGGGCCACCTTTTTCGAGGCGACGACGGCGATGGCGTTTCACTACTTCGCCGAGTCGGGGGTCGATGTCGCCGTGGTCGAGACGGGGCTGGGGGGACGCCTCGACTCGACCAACGTCGTTAGGCCGCTGGTGGCGGGGGTCACCTCGATCGGGATCGACCACGTCGAGTATCTCGGCGACACGCGAGAAGCGATTGCCGCCGAGAAGGCGGGGATCTTCAAGGCGGGGGTCCCGGCGGCGTCGGGTGAACCCGATCCGGCGATCGATGCGCTTCTGGCCACGCTCGCCCGCGATCGCGGCGCCTCGCGCATGGCGAGCGTCTGGCGCGACGCCCCGCCGCGGGACATCGAGGTCGGGGCGACGGGGACGACGTTCGTGCTGGACGTCGACGGAAGGCGCCGCAGCTTCCACACCCCGCTGGCGGGGGCGCACCAGGCGTCCAACGCGGCGCTCGCCCTCCTGATGGTGCGCGAGGCAGGGGCGCCGTACTGGGACGGATGGGACGGGGCAGCAGCGGCGCTCGAGCGCGTGCGCCTTCCGGGGCGCTTTCATCTGGCGGCGCCCTACATTTTCGACGTGGCGCACAACCCGGCAGGGGCCGCGGTGCTCGCGCGGACGGTGCAGCATGTGGCGCCCGCGGCGCCGGTGACGGCGCTCCTGTGCGTGCTCGAGGACAAGGATTGGCGCGGGGTGATGACGGCGTTGGCACCGGTGGTTTCGCACTTCGTCCTCACCGATGCCCCTACGGCGCCTCGCAGCCGATCGTGGCACCTTGCCGACGCGCGCGCCTTCGCGATGGCGCACGGGTGGTCGGCGACGGCCGAGCACGACTTCGAAGTGGCACTCGCCGAGGCGCGCGCGCGCGGCGCGACCGTGCTGGTGACGGGGTCGTTTCACACGGTGGGAGATGCAATGGCTCGCTTGCAGGTCGATCCGCTCGCCGGGTAGCTTTCCCCAATGTCGACCGGAGCGCTTCCAGGATTTCGCGATTTCTATCCCGAGCAGTTCGCCCAGCGCGCCTGGCTCTTTGAGCGGTGGCGCGACGTGGCGCGGCGATTCGGGTTCGTCGAGTACGACGGCCCCCCGCTCGAGCCGCTCGAGCTGTACACCAAGAAGAGCGGCGACGAGATCGTCGGGCAGCTCTACAACTTCGAGGACAAGGGGGGGCGACAGATCTCCCTCCGTCCCGAGATGACCCCCACCGTGGCGCGCATGGTGGCGGCGCGGGCCAACGCGTTGCGCAAGCCGGTGCGGTGGTTCTCGGTCCCCCAGCTCTTTCGCTACGAGCGCCAGCAGAAGGGGCGGCTCCGCGAGCACTTCCAGCTCAACGTCGACATCTTCGGCGAGAGCGACGTGGCCGCCGATGCGGAACTGCTGGCGGTGGCGTGCGAGATCATGCGCTCCTGCGGGCTTGGTCCCGACGATGTCGTCGCGCGCGTTTCCGACCGTCGCCTGCTCACCGCCTTGGTGAAGGGAGTGGGGGTGCCTGACGCGGCGATCGGCGCCGTCTTTGGCGCCGTCGACAAGATCGAGCGTGAGCCCGCCGACGCACTGGTCAAGAAGATGACCGACGCCGGCGTCTCGGCCGATGCGGCGGGGCGCGTGCTGGCGCTGGTGAAGGCCTCGGACTTCGACGCGTTGCGCGTCGAGTTCGCCGCCGATCCCGAGGTGACGGCGGCGCTGGAGCGCTTCGATGCCTATCGCGCGCTGCTCGACGCGCATGGCGTGCGCGAGTACCTCAAGCTCGACCTCACCATCGTGCGCGGCCTGGCGTACTACACGGGGATCGTCTTCGAGCTGTTCGACGCCAAGGGCGAGTTTCGCGCCGTCTGTGGCGGCGGGCGCTACGACAACCTGCTGGCCGCGCTCGGTGGCGTCGACATGCCCGCGTTAGGCTTCGGGATGGGCGACGTGGTGCTGGGCGAGCTGCTCAAGGCGCGCGGCAAGATGCCATCGGGCTCCCCCGCGATCGACTACTGGGTTGCCCCCGTCGACGCCACACATCGCCTGGCGGTCGCCGGCCTCTCCGCGCAGCTGCGCGGGGTTGGGGCGAGCGTGGAGTATCCCCTGAAGGACCAGGCGTTAGGCAAGCAGTTCAAGGCCGCCAACAACGCCGGCGCGCGCGCGGTGGTCATCGTGGGTGATCGCTATCGCGACGCGCAGGAAGTGGAGTTCAAGGACCTCGGGAGCGGCGAGCAGACCGTGCGCCCGGTGTCCTGGCTGCTCGACCACGCGCGCACCCGCTTCACCGGCGCCAACGACCGACCGTGACGAGACGAGAGCACGCCACCGACTCTCACCTCGGGGGAGACCGTCTCTCCCGCCTCCCGTCTCCCGTCTCCCGTCTCCTCCATGTCTGACAAGAAACTGACCACCCGCGCCGCCGACTTCAGCGCGTGGTACAACGAGACCGTCCTGCGCGCCGAGTTGGCCGACTACTCGCCCGTGCGCGGCTGCATGGTGATTCGTCCCAACGGCTACGGCATCTGGGAACGCATGCAGCGCGCCCTGGACGACATGTTCAAGGCCACCGGGCACCGCAACGCGTACTTCCCCCTCTTCATCCCCGAGAGCTTCCTGCACAAGGAAGCCGAGCACGTCGAGGGCTTCGCCCCCGAGGCAGCCGTCGTCACCCACGGCGGGGGGAAGAAGCTCGAGGAGCCGCTCGTCGTCCGCCCCACGTCGGAGACGATCATCTACTCGATGTATGCCAAGTGGGTGCAGAGCTATCGCGACCTCCCGATCCTCATCAACCAGTGGGCCAACGTCGTACGCTGGGAAATGCGCACGCGCCTCTTCCTGCGCACGCTCGAGTTCCTCTGGCAGGAAGGGCACACGGCGCACGCGACGCACGACGAGGCGGAGACCGAGACGCGCCTCATCCTCGGCGTGTACCGCAAGTTCATGGAAGACTGGATGGCGATGCCGGTGGTGACAGGGCTCAAGACGCAGAGCGAGAAGTTCGCCGGCGCGTTGCGCACGTACTCGTGCGAAGCCATGATGCAGGACAACAAGGCGCTGCAGGCGGGCACCTCGCACAACCTCGGCCAGAACTTCGCCAAGGCGTTCGAGCTCAAGTTCCAGAGCGAGTCGGGGTCGACGGAGTACGCGTGGAACACCAGTTGGGGCGTGTCGACGCGCATGATCGGCGGGCTCGTGATGACGCACGGCGATGACAACGGGGTACGCACGCCCCCGCGCCTCGCCCCCATCGAGGTCGTGATCGTCCCGATCTGGAAGAGCGACGAGGAGCGCGCCCGCCTGCTCGAGGCGGCGTACCAGGTCAAGCAGGAGCTGTCGACGTGGAACGGGCGTGGCGATGACCGCATCCGAGTGCACGTGGACGCGCGCGAGGGGATGAAGCCCGGGGCGAAGTACTACGAGTGGGAGCTGCAGGGCGTCCCGCTGCGGCTGGAGATCGGCCCCCGCGACCTCGCGAGCGGCGCGTGCATGTCGGCCCGCCGCGACACGCGCGCCAAGGCGTCGCTCTCCTTCGTTGGGCTCCCCGAGACGATCGCGACGTTGCTCACCACCATCCAGGGTGACATGCTGCACGCGGCCCGGGAGCGGCGTGAGGCCAACAGCATTCGAGAGCCCATCAGCTACGATCGCTTCCGGGAGCTCATGGAAGGGGAGGGGGCGTTCGTCTACGCCGGGTGGAACGGTGATCCGGCGATCGAGGCGAAGGTCAAGGAGGAGACCAAGGCCACGATCCGCTGCATCCCGGAATCCGAGTTCCTCACGCAGGGGGCCGCGACGACGTGCATGGTGACGGGGGAACCGGCGAAGCACACCGTCATTTGGGCGCGGTCGTACTGATGGCGCCCTTCTCCCGTCTCGACGGCACGCTGCACTGCGAAGGAGTCTCCCTCGAGCCACTCGCCGAGTCGGTCGGGACCCCGGCGTACGTGTACAGCGCGTCGTCGATTCGCGGGCAGTTCGAGCGACTGGACCGCGCGCTCGCGCCGGTGCCACATCGGATCCACTACGCCTGCAAGGCCAACTCGTCGCTGGGGCTGCTCGGGCTGATGCGGAGCATCGGCGCGCGCATCGACGTCGTGTCCGGCGGCGAGCTGTTCCGGGCGCGCGCGGCGGGCTTTGCGCCTGACGACATCATCTTCGGTGGGGTCGGGAAGTCGCCGCACGAGCTGCGCGAGGCGGTGGCCGCCCGCGTGCACCTGATCTCGATCGAGTCGGAGGCGGAGCTGCGCCTGCTCAACCAGGTGGCCGGAGAAGGTGGGGCGGTGGCGCGCATCGGGATCCGCGTGAACCCCGAGATCACGGTCGAGACGTTCCACGAGTACATCAAGACGGGGCAGAAGGGGGACAAGTTCGGCGTCCCCTTCGACGACGCGCATGCCGTCGCGCGCATCGCGCACGCACTCCCCCACGTGCGCCTGGTCGCGATCGGGATGCACATCGGCTCGCAACTCACCGACCTCGCGGCGTACGCGCACGGCATCGAGCGCCTGGAGGCGCTCATCGCCGCGCTGCGTGCCGAGGGCGTGTCGACGCTGGAGCATGTCGACATCGGCGGCGGGTTGTTCGTGCCCTACGATGGCGAGGCCCCGGCCGACCTCGCGGGTTACACGTCGATCGTCGTGCCGGCTGTCCAGCGTTTGGGGCTGGGGCTCATCGTGGAACCCGGGCGCTTCCTGGTGGCTGAAGCCGGCGTGCTGCTCGCGCGCGTCCTGTATCGCAAGCGCAGTGGCGGGCGCGACATCCTCATCACCGACACGGGGATGAACGACCTGCTGCGTCCGTCCCACTACGACGCCTATCACCGCATCGAGGCGGTGCGACGCGTCGAGGCGCGGGGCCGGTTCGACGTCGTCGGCCCGATCTGCGAGAGCGGCGACTTTCTTGCCCTCGACCGCGAGCTCGAGTCGGTGGAGCCGGGGGCGCTCCTGTGCCTGTTCACCGCCGGCGCCTACGGCATCAGCATGGCGTCGAACTACAATGCGCGCCCGCGCCCGGTGGAGGTGCTCGTCGACGGCGATCGATGGGGCATCATCACCGCGCGCGAATCGTACGATGACCTGATCCGCCGCGAGACGCTCTCCCCAGCCTGGAGGAACTCCTGATGCTCGTCGGGCTGCTCTCCGACACCCACGATCGCCTGCCGGCGATCCGGGCGTTGTTGCAGTACATGCAGGAGCGTGGGGTCGGCATCGTGCTGCATGCCGGCGACTACTGCGCCCCGTTCTCGCTCAAGCCGTTCATCGAGCTGAACATGCCGATGGTCGGTGTGTTCGGGCGAAATGACGGCGACCGGGAGGGCATTCGCGCCTATGCCCAGCAAGGGATGGGGATCGAACTGTTCGAGTCGCCCCATTCATTCGAACTTGGGGGCCAGCGGATGCTCCTGGTGCACGACCTGGTCGACGCGTCGCCGCGTTCGCTCGAATCGCATGGCGTCGTGGTGCACGGGTTCACGCATCGCGAAGAGATGATGATTCGAGGCGAGACCCTGATCGTGAATCCCGGGGAAGGGTGTGGCTGGCTGCACGGCGAGCCCGGCGGCGCCATCCTCGACACCGACACGAAGGACGTGCACTTCTTCAAGCTCAAGGACGTCCACCGCCTCGAGGCCTCGACCGAGCCGTGATGCATCAACACATCGGAAGCCGCATTCTCATCCTCGACTGCGGGTCGCAGTTCACGCAGCTCATCGCGCGGCGCGTGCGTGAGGCACGCGTCTTCTCCGAGATCCATCCGCCGACGCGTTCGCTGGAGTGGATTCGCGAGTGGGGACCGACGGGGATCATCCTCTCCGGGGGGCCCTCGTCGGTGACCGACGAGGGAGCCCCGAGCTTCGATCCCGCCATCCTCGACATCGCCCCCGTCCTGGGGGTGTGCTACGGGATGCAGTGGATGGCGCTTGCATCTGGCGGCAAGGTCGCGGGGGGCGGCCGTCGCGAGTACGGGCGCGCCGAGATCACGGTGCTCGAAACCGCCGGACTCTTCGCGGGGTTCGACGCGGGCGAGCGGTCACAGGTGTGGATGAGCCACGGCGACCATGTCGACGAGGTGCCGCCGGGCTTCGTCCTCACGGCCTCGAGCGCCGACAACCCGGTCGTGGCGATGCGGCACGAATCCAAGCCGATCCACGCGATCCAGTTCCATGCCGAGGTGCATCATACGGTGCGCGGCCCCGACATCATCTCGAACTTCCTCTTCGAGGTCTGTCATTGCCAGCCGGGATGGACCCCCGGGCACTTCATCGAGGAGGAGGTCGCGAAGATTCGCGCACTCGTCGGCGACAAGCAGGTGATCTGCGGCCTCTCCGGCGGCGTGGACTCGTCGGTGGCGGCCGCACTCGTGCACCGGGCGATCGGCGACCAGCTCACCTGCATCTTCGTCGACACCGGGCTGCTGCGGCTGCACGAGCGCGAACAGGTGGAGCGCACCTTCAAGGCGCACCACGGGATCAAGCTCGTCACGGTCCGCGCCGAGGATCGCTTTCTCGACGCGCTCGCCGGTGAGGGGGAGCCCGAAAAGAAGCGCCGCATCATCGGCCACACCTTTATCGACGTCTTCGAGGACGCGTCCGCCGAAGCGGGGAAGGACGCCGAGTTCCTGGTGCAGGGGACGCTGTACCCCGACGTGATCGAGAGCGTGAGCGCCAAGGGGGGACCGAGCGCGACGATCAAGACGCACCACAACGTGGGCGGCCTCAAGCCGGACATGAAATTCAAGCTCATCGAACCGCTGCGCGAGCTGTTCAAGGACGAAGTGCGCAATGTGGGGCGCGAGCTGGGGCTGCCGGAGGAGATGGTCGGACGCCACCCGTTCCCGGGACCGGGGCTGGCAATCCGCATTTTGGGTGACGTGAGCGCCGAGAAGGTCACCGTGCTGCAGAAGGCCGACGCGATCTACCTCGAGGAGATTCGCGCCGCCGGGTTGTACAACGACATCTGGCAGGCGTTCGCCGTGCTCCTTCCCGTTCGGAGCGTCGGCGTGATGGGCGACTACCGCACGTATGAAAACGTCGTGGCGCTGCGCGCGGTGACCAGCACCGACGGGATGACCGCCGACTGGTACCCCTTCCCGTATGACGTGCTTGGGCGCATCTCGTCGCGTATCATCAACGAGGTGAAGGGGGTGAACCGCGTCGTGTACGACGTCAGTTCCAAGCCGCCGGCCACGATCGAGTGGGAATGAGCGCACCGGGGTCGTCTGAGCCGGTCCTCCACGCGGGACCGGAGTGGGCGACCTCGTGCCTCAATTGCGGCACGCGGCTTGGCGGGGTGTACTGTCCCTCCTGCGGCCAGCAGGCGTCGGACCCTAACCCGACGATGCGAGATCTTGGCGCGGAGTTCGTCGGCGAGCTCACCTCGTTCGATGGCAAGCTTTGGCGGACGTTGCGCACGCTCTTTCTGCACCCGGGCGAGCTGACCGTCGCCTTCTTCGCCGGGCGTCGCGTGTCGTACATCTCGCCGGTGAAGCTCTACCTCACCTGCTCGCTCCTCGGGTTCCTGTCGGGACCGCTGGTCGACACGGTGCGGGAGCGACTCGGGCTCGCCCCGGTCGTCACCACCGTGAAGGGGAAGCGTGGCGGCAATGGGAGCGGCGTGCACATCTCTGCCCCGGACAGCACCGCGCTCGACTCGTTGCTGAAAGACCCGACCGCGTCATTGGCGGAGAAGCTGGCGTTGCGCGCGGCGAGGAACGGAACCGATTCAGGCAAGGAAGCCCGCTTTGCCGATCAGTTCAAGGAGAATCTTCCGCGACTCCTCTTCGTCCTCCTTCCCGTCTTCGCCACGCTGCTGGCCGTACTCAATCGTGGCCGGGGGTATCGCTTTCCTCGACACCTCTACGTGGCCATTCACCTCCACGCCGCGTTCTTCCTCGCGCTCGCCCTTCAGATCGTGCTCGGTCAGCTCCCCGTGGTTGGGGGGTGGATGCCGATGGTGTGTCTGGCCTATCTGGCCTGGTACGCCACGGCGATGATGCAGCGCGTGTACGGCGGGTCCCGACGCCGCGCCATCGTCATCACGTCGGTCGCCCTGTCGACGTACCTCCTCATCGTCGCCGCCGCGTTGATCGGGCTCGTGGTCGTGGTGGCGCTCGTGCTGCCGTGAGCGCTCCCGGCGCGCTGCGCATCCCCACGCGCCGCGAGCTCCGGGATGTGGCGCGCCTCGCCCTCCCCATCGTGTTCGTACAGGTCGGCCTCAACTTCATGGGGACGATCGACGCCGCGATGGTCGGGCGCGTCTCGGCCGTTGACCTCGCCGCCGTGGCGCTCGGCAACTTCTGGTGGATCACGATCGCCCTGTTTGGCGCCGGGGTCGTGATGGCCATTGACCCGGTCGTCTCGCAAGCCGTGGGGGCAGGGGACGAGGAGGATGTAGCGTTAGGCGTGCAGCGCGGGGTCGTCCTGGGACTCGGCGTCGCCGCCTTTGCGTCGCTCTGCTTCCTGCCCACCGAGCCGCTGCTGCGTCTCCTGCGGCAACCGCCGGAGGTGATTCCCCTCGCCGCGCAGTGGGTCAGGATCCAGATCCCCTCCACGCTGCCGTACTTCATCTTCGTCGCGTTCCGACAGAGCTTGCAGGCGTTTCACGCCACGCGTCCGGTCGTCATCGCGGTGCTGGTCGGGAACCTGGTGAACGTGGCATTGAACTGGGTGTTCATCTACGGCAACCTTGGCGTCCAGCCGTTAGGCGCCGTCGGGTCGGCGATCTCGACGACGCTCGGTCGCTTCGTCATGACGGGAACGCTGATCGCCCTGGGCTGGCCGTCGATTCGCGGGGCGCTGCGCCCGTGGCGCGCGCAGACGCTGCGCTGGGCGCCGATCGGCCGCATGCTGCGTGTGGGGCTCCCCATCGGCGTGCACCAGTTCTTCGAGGTGCTCGCGTTCGGCGGCGCGCTGGCGCTCATCGGGTTGCTGGGGACGATCCCGCTGGCCGGCCACGAGATCACGATCAGCCTCGCGTCGCTGACCTACATGGTGCCGTTAGGCATCAACGCCGCTGCCTCGGTCCTGGTGGGACGCGCGATCGGGCGCGGCGACATGGACGGGGCGCGACGCGAGGCGAGCGCAGCCCTGGTTTGCGGCGTGGGCTTCATGGCGTGCACCGCGGTGACGTTACTGGCGATCCCGGTCCCGCTCGCGCACCTGTTTACGCGCGACGCCGCGGTCGTGGGCGTGGCCGCCGCGTTGATCCCGATCGCCGGTATCTTCCAGATGTTCGATGGGGTGCAGGGGGTCTCCAGCGGCATCCTGCGCGGGGCGGGGGACACGCGCGTCCCGATGTTGCTGAACGTGCTCGCCTACGCGGTGGTCGGACTTCCGCTGGGCGCGTGGCTCTGCTTCGCGGCCGGCTACGGCGCCGAGGGGATGTGGTGGGGGCTCGTGGCGGCGCTCGTGGTCGCCGCCGCGGCGTTGGGCTGGCGGGTCCACACACATCTCGGGCGCCAGCTCACGCGATTGGAGATCGACGCGCCCGCGTTGGACGGCGTCTCGAACCACTTCGACCGCGCCGTAGCGTCCTGACGCGCCGTAGCGTCCTGATGCACGACCGAAGAATCGTTTGTGCCGCACGCTCTCGACGCCGCGAGATTCCGGCGGTATCGTCTGGCCCATGTCCCCATCCTCTCGTCTGGTCCTGCGCGGGTCGAAGTTCGTGGCGTTGGGGGCGCTCACGGGCGCGTTCCTTGGGCTGATCACCTTCCTCCCGGGCGAGCTGGTGGCCACCGCTGATCAACCAGGCGGAGCGACCTTCTCGCTGCCGCTTGCGTGGGGCGTCTCGTGGGCGTGCGGCCGCGTGGGAGGGGTCGTGGGGCTGATCTTCTTTCTGATTCGGCGCACGCTCATGGGCGAAGTCGCCGATCCACGCGTCGTCTCTGATTCGGCGGAGCGTTCGGTCGACGTGCCGTCGGCAGCCCCGTTGCCGATTCCGTCGATCGCGCCGGCGGCGCTGCAGCCTGAGGCGTCCGGCCCCTGAGGCCAGCGGTCAGCGACTCGGGGAAACGCAGAGGGGCGACCAGTACACCGGTCGCCCCTTCATGTTATCACGGCGGCGGCCGCCGCCACTGGCGATGCGGCTCTCCCGCTAGACGCCCTTCTCCTCGAGCAGCGCCATGAACTCGGCGGGTGTCGTGATCGCCAAGAGCCGGTCGGGCACGTCGGCTTCCTTGCTGAACTGGGCGATTTTGCCGAGGACCGGGAGGTACTGGTTGGAGACCTCGAGCGGAGGCGCGACGATGAGAAAGAAGAACTTCACCGGCTTCTCGTCGATCGCCTTGAAGTCCAACCCGGACGACTTCCGCCCGAAGGCGACGCGCAGCTTGTTGACCACGAGCGAGCGGCAGTGCGGGATGGCGATGCTGCGCCCGATCCCGGTCGAGCCGAGGTTCTCGCGCCGCTTCAGCATCTTGAAGAGCATCGCTTCCGACTTGTCGTCCAGCCTGAGCAGCCCGATGAGCTCCTTGAGAATCTCGTCCTTCGTGTTCCCTTCGAGATCCAGCTTGATCGCATCTTCGGAGAAGAACTCGCGCAGCTCCATCGAACCCTCGAATCGTCCACGTGCCACGTAGCCGCCGCCTGGGGCGGCGCAATTCGCGCAGCTGATGAGTCAGCCCCGCGCCGGAAGACCGGGCAAGTTATCCCGTGCTGCAAGTCGTGTCAAAGCTTCACGTTGAATCGTTTCAGGGGCACCGCTAGCTTCCCGTGCATGGTGTTCCCGTATCCCGTCGCCCACGATGTTCCGCTGATCCTCGCCCCCATGGCCGGCGTATCGGAGTCGCCCTTTCGGCGACTCTGCCGACTGCACGGGGCCGACGTCGTGGTCACCGAATTCCTCTCGGCCGAAGGGATCCGGCGGGAGAACCGCGCGACGATCTCGAAGCTGCGGTTTGGCGCTGACGAGCGCACGATCGGCGTACAGATCTTCGGCGCCGATCCCGACGCGATGCGCGAGGCCGCCGCGCTGGTGACGGACGTCTTTCAGCCCGAGTACATCGACATCAATTTCGGATGCCCGGTCAAGAAGGTCGTCCGGCGCAACGGCGGATCGGGATGCCTTCGCGACCTCGATCTGGTCCAGTCCGTGATTCGGGCGGTCATCAGCGGGACAAAGCTCCCCGTGACCGTGAAGATTCGCTCGGGATGGAACGAGGAGATGCGCGACCCGGTGAAGATTGCGTTGGCGTGTCAGGCGGCAGGGGCGACCGTGATCGCGCTTCATCCGCGAACTCGCACACAGATGTACACGGGGCACGCGCACTGGGACGAGATCGCTCGCGTGAAGGAGGCGGTGGAGGTCCCCGTGATCGGCAACGGCGACATCAAGACTCCGTTCGACGCGCTGCGGATGCGTCAGGAGACCGGCTGCGATGGGGTGATGATCGCGCGCGGGTCGTTCGGGCAACCGTGGATCTTTCACCAGGCGCGAGCGCTGCTGGAAGGTCGCGAAATGCCCGCGACACCCGGCGTCGAGGAGCGATTCGCTATCGCGTTGTCACACGCGAAGATGGTGCAATCATATGAAGTGGATCCTCAGGGGGCGGCCATCGAGTTTCGCAAGCACCTCGGGTGGTATGTGAAGGGGCTCCCGAGCTCCGCGGATCTTCGCAAGCGACTGCACGCGGTGAATTCGTTCGACGAAGTCGAAGGGATCTTCGAGGAGTACCTGCGCGATCGTGATGCGCGGATTGCCGCTCGCGACGGGAGCGACGGGAGCGAGGGGAGCGAGGAGGGCGACATTCTCCCCGACGATCCGTCGCTGCAGGCGGCGGAAGCGTGACGTGAGCAGTCACCGCATTCTCGATCTCCTGGCCCTGGTCGCGGCGGGGGAGATGACTCCGTCGGCGGCCCTCGAGCGGCTGGCCCTCGCGCCGTACGAGACGCTCCCGTTCGCGACGATCGATCACCATCGAGCCCTTCGGCAGGGGTTTCCCGAGGTGGTGTTCGGCAGTGGCAAGACGACCGCGCAGATCGTGGCCATCGCGGAGCGACTGGCGGCGACGGGCGACGGCTTTCTGGTGACGCGTGCCGATGACGAAGCGCGAGCTGCCTTGGCTGCGCGTTTTCCGGAGGCGATCACCCATGCGTCGGCACGCACGGTGCGACTCCCTGGAGAGGTGCTGCCGCCCGCGGGCGTCGGCACGATTCTGATCGTTACGGCGGGGACGAGCGACCTTCCGGTTGCCGACGAGGCGGCGGAGACGGCGCTGGCGATGGGGAACACCGTCGCCCGATTGACGGACGTAGGGGTCGCGGGAATTCATCGTCTGCTGGCGCGCGGCGAGGAGCTTCGCGAGGCGCGCGTGGTGATCGTCGTCGCGGGAATGGACGGCGCGCTTCCTTCGGTGATTGGGGGATTGGTGAAGGGTCCGGTGATCGCGGTGCCGACCAGTGTGGGCTACGGAGTGGCCTTCAATGGCGTGGCCCCGCTGCTCACGGCGCTGAACTCGTGCGCCGCTGGGGTGACGGTGGTGAACATTGACAACGGTTTTGGGGCGGCGGTGGCGGCGTCCAGGATAACTCACGGGTAGGCAGAGTTTTCAACAAGGCGTACACGACGGCGCATCCCGTAGTTAGGGGTGCGCCATTTTCGTGCGCGTCATGTGGGAAAGGCACCGATGATCATAACTGGCAAATGGCAGAATTGACGGTGCCCATTTTCTCAACATAGCGTGACTTTGATGTTGCTTGGTGACATGTAATGACTCATGACCCCAAATCAGCTACTGCATCTGTACGCGATCCTCGCAATTCGGGCCATCGCAAGTGCCACAAGCACATAAGCTTGCATATCGTTCTCAAAAAGAAGATTTATCCACACAGTGAGCATTGGCTAAGCGAGTGAAGATTCGTGGCGGGTCCAAAGCGATGTAGGTGTGGCGTTAACGGAGTGTCTGCAAGAGAGAGTCTGCGGTGGCGCGAGCTGCGTGGTCGATGAGCCGACCAGGGACGTGACTCATTCGCCGGCGCTGTGCTGCAGGTGAGCGTCGGCGTCTAATCGCTGCCGGCGAATGAGGAGGTTCTCGTGACGAGCCGAATGGCGCAGGTGCCACCCGCCGAGTGATGGCGCGCGCCAGGCCACCGTGGGCTGCACACCGCGGCCCGCGTTCCGTGCGGCCCACGCCCCCTCGTCCCACGCCCCTCGTCCCACGCCCCACGGCCCACGTACCTCGTTACACGAACTGCGTGACACGCACCGCGCGCCAGGCGCCGCGCGACAGGCACCGTACACCCGACACCGTGCGCCCGACGCCGTGCGCGATCTATCGCGCTTCAGTCACCGCTCGCGGGAGCCCGGCGTTTATAGGTGGCCCACGTGACCGGCAACCCGAAGCCGGGCGGCGCAGGCGAGCGGCGCAGGCGAGCGGCGCAGGCGAGCGGCGCAGGCGGGCAACCCGGCGGGCGGCGCAGGCAGTCGGCGCAGGCAGTCGGCGCAGGCAGTCGGCGCAGGCGGGTGACAGGACCCAAACAGGGACGCGAGACGCGAGGTCGCCAGTCGAAGGAGGTGGCGCCGCCCAACATCCGACCTGCCTGCCGCGACCAAAGAAGGACGAGGGTCACTCCGTCACGGCGACCTCGCGGGAGCTGGTGAGAATGCCAGAGAGACGTGGTGGTGGAGACGCGGACAGGGGCCCTGAGGCCGCGAAGCGTCGAGCGCCTCTCGCTCGGGTCCATGCGGCAGGGCACAGCAACCAGTCGGTGCTGACGACGCTGGAAAGAAGTTGCTCGTGAGCTGTGCAATAAGTTCCACTGCACCAATGCATTGTGCGTCCAAGCTTACGTTGTACGCGAACTATCTCTGTTGACGCGACGCGGGCCACTCCATAGCTTCACCTCCGTAGCACACAACGGGGGCGACCTGGATTCGACGGGGTCGGTGACGCTGTGGCTGCGTGCCCAGCTGCTGAGCGCTGGTAAAACACTCGGCAAAATCATAACTGCCAACACTGAACTGGCCCTCGCCGCGTAACTCTTAGGAGTTGCTGCTGGCGTTGCTCCTGATGAAGCCTGCCCGAGGCGGCGTCTGGAGTATCGAAATATCGGGATAGCCCGGCGTCGCGCCTCTTGGCGCTGGGCGAACTCTTAAGGAGGCTTGTGCAGCAATGGGCCGCTCGCTGGCCAGTGGCTGCAGACCTTAATCGGCGAGCTACGCACGTAGATGCTGCGGTAGATCTTATCTCGGACCGGGGTTCGACTCCCCGCGCCTCCACTTCGGAAAACCCCAGCCGCTTGCGGTTGGGGTTTTCTGTTGCGACCATGCGAACCTGTCGTACGGGCGCCGCCTGCCCCGGCCCGAAGCCATCGAATGGGGCGGCATCTTCCTCTTTCTGAGCAACGCCGCATGACCTCCGGTCACAATACCGGTGCTGAGTCCGGGTCCGCCTCCGATGCCGGCGCCCACCTGGACTCCGGTGCGCACTCCGGGATGAACGCCGGGCGATTCCGAATCCCCAACCCGGCGCTCCACCGAACGTCGACGGTCCTGTTCGATAGCCTCGCGCACCTCCATGAGGTGCAGCGAACGGAAGCCGGAGGGGGCGCAGCGAGCCAGTATGCGACCTTCGGGACCCCGACCACCGCGGCGTTGGCGACGCTGGTCGCGGAGCGGGAGCAAGGGGTCGGTACGGTGTTCGCCCCGAGCGGACTGGGCGCGGTCTCGTTAGGGCTGCTCGCGGTGCTGCGAAGCGGTGACCATCTGCTCATGGTCGACAGCTGCTATGGGCCGACGCGCGGGCTCTGCGACGGGCTGCTGCGAGGCTTCGGGATCGAGACGGAGTTCTACGACCCGCTCATCGGCGGAGCGATCGCCAACCTCGTGCGACCGAACACCCGGGCGATCTTCATGGAGAGTCCGGGGAGCTTCACCTTCGAGGTCCAGGACGTTCCGGCGATCGTGGCGGCGGCCCGGGTAGCGGAGTCGGCGCGGGGAGCGCCGCTCTACACGCTCATCGACAATGCCTGGGGATCCCCCGGCCTCTTCACTCCGCTCGCGCACGGCGTCGATCTCTCGATCGTCCCACTCACCAAGTACTGGGGTGGGCACGCCGATCTGGTGCTTGGGGCCGTCATCGGAAACGAGCGCGCCTGGCCCATCGTGCGCGGCGCAGCCTACGACCTCGGGCTCTGTACCAATGCCGACGATGCGTGGCTCACGCTGCGCGGCGCCCGATCGGTGGATGTGCGGCTGCGACAGCACGCCGAGAGCGCGCTCGTGGTGGCGAAGTGGCTCGAGGCACACCGACGCGTTGGCGCCGTGCTGCATCCCGCGCTCCCCGGAGCACCGGGGCACGAACTCTGGTGTCGCGACTTCTCCGGGAGCAACGGACTGCTGTCGTTCGAGCTACTCACTCCAGCCGGCCTGCCCGGTACCCCCAAAGACGCCGGCGTGGTGGCCGAGGCGTTGTCGTCAGGCGGTGCCTTTGGCCTGGGATACTCGTGGGGCGGATTCGAGTCGCTGGTCATGCCAGGCATCCTTCCGACGGGCGGCTCGCATCAGCCGCGGCGCGTGCGCGCGTGGACCGGCGGGACGCTCATTCGACTCAGCATCGGGCTCGAGCCGGTCGAGACGCTGATCTCCGCACTCGATGGGGCGTTGGCGGGGTGACGCGTGCTGGTCGATGACCTCTCGCGGTGCACCGCGGTTCGACGGGTGAAGCGTCGCCTCTTCGCGCGGCTCCTCCCGCTCATGACCGCACTCGCGTGCGTCGACGGGGATCGACGGATCGCCGGGGATGGCAGCGTGCCGGAGTTCGTCGGCTCGGTGCGGTGCGGCGAGTGCCACTCGCAGCAGTACGTCGCGTGGCGAGGGTCGCAACACGCGGCCGCGATGCAGCACGCGACGGATTCGACGGTGCTCGGCGACTTCAACGACGCGACCTTCACCGAGGAGGGGACGACCTCGCGCTTCTTCAGGCGCGACGGGCGCTTCTTCGTGAACACGCTCGGGGGAGATGGCGTCGCGCACGACTACGAAGTGCGCTTCACCTTCGGGGTGGCGCCGCTCCAGCAGTACCTCGTGCCGTTTCCAGGTGGACGGCTGCAACCGCTTGCCCTGGCTTGGGATACGCGCCCCAGTTCATCTGGAGGACAACGGTGGTTCGCGCTCGACGCCGTCGCGCCGCTCGGCCCCGCTGACGATGGGCACTGGAGCGGTCGGGGGTTGAACTGGAACTACATGTGCGCCGATTGCCACGCCACCGCGGTGCGGAAGGGCTACGTGGCATCGACCGACTCGTTCGATACGCGCTACTCCGAGTTGGGCGTCGGATGCGAAGCGTGTCATGGTCCGGGGGCGGCGCACGCCCGCTGGGGGAGCCGCCCGTCGTGGCTGCGGGCGACGATCTGGCGCGACACCGGGCTGGTGGCCCGCCTGGACGAGCGCCGCGGCGTGCGGTGGGCGATCGACTCCGCCAGCGGCAATGCATGGCGCAGCGCCCCAAGGACGAGTGCGCGCGAGATCGAGGGGTGTGCCCCGTGTCATGCTCGACGCGTGCACATCGCCGATGGCTACGCGGCGGGGATGCCGCTGATGGACGCGTACGATCCGATCGTCCTCCTCCCCACGCTCCATCACGCCGACGGGCAGCAGCTCGACGAGGTGTACGATCATGCGTCGTTCCTCCAGAGCCGGATGTTCGCCTTCGGCGTGACCTGTGCCGACTGCCATGACCCCCACAGCCAGAAGCTGCGGTTGCCGGGGCGCCAGGTCTGTCTGCAGTGCCACCGGGCCGCTGCGTACGACACCGCGGCGCACCACGGACATCAATCCACGAGTGCCGGGAGCGACTGCGCGGCGTGCCACATGCCGGCGGCGACGTATCTGGAGATCGACCCACGGCACGACCACAGCATCCGGATCCCTCGTCCGGATCGCACCGTGGCGCTCGGGGTGCCGAACGCCTGCGCCTCGTGTCACGCCGCGAAAGGGGCGGCGTGGGCGGCCGATGCGGTACAAGCATGGCGCAGGCGCGGGACGGGGGGCTTCCAGTCATTCGCCGAGTCGTTCGATGCCGACGACCGTGCGGCGGCGGACGCCCTGTCGCGGCTTCTGGCGATCGCCCGCGACGCCTCGCAGCCAGCGGTGGTGCGCGCTTCGGCGCTCGGACGGCTGTCACGCTACCGCGATCCGGCCATCGCCGAGGTGGTGCGAGACGCGGTGCGTGACAGCGTGGCACTCGTCAGGCGCTGGGCGCTGGAGGCGCTCGAAGGGGGAGCGGTCGGCGATCGACTGTCGATCGTGCCGCCGTTGCTCTCTGATCCGAGGCGCGCGGTGCGGCAGAAGGCGGCGTGGCTCCTGGCGCCGACTGTCGACTCGTTGAGGACGCCCGAGCTTCGCGCGGCGTTTGCCAGGGCGCGCGACGAGTTCATCGCGTCCCAGCGCTACAACGCCGACCGCGCCGACCATCGCGTGGCGCTCGGCGTCTTTCTGCTGGCCCTCGGCGACACGGCGCAGGCACTCGGTGAGTTCCGGACGGCCGCGACGCAGTGGCCTCGCCACCTCGATGCGGTCGTGAACCTCGCCGGCGTCTTGAGCCTGCAGGGCAAGGACGGGGAGGGGGAGCGTGTGTTGCGCGAGGCGCTGCGGCTCCTGCCTGACGAGGCGGAGTTGCATCATGCGCTGGGGCTCGCGCTCGCGCGGCAGTCGCGTCTGCCGGAGGCTATCGCCGAGGTTCAGGAGGCGCTCCGGTTGGCGCCGGGGCATGCGGGGTACGAACGCACGCTGGGGGCGCTGCGCGCGTTGCGCGTGGCGCCCCCAGGTGCTGCTCGGTAGTTCCTCCGTCGGCGCTTGGCGCGCCGCCTTGGCGCTCGTCAGCCCTGATTGAGCATGGCCTGCGCCGCGGCGAGGCGGGCGATGGGGACGCGGAAGGGGGAGCACGAGACGTAGTCCAATCCGGCGTCGTGACAGAAGGCCACCGAGCGGGGCTCTCCACCGTGCTCGCCGCAGATCCCGGTCTTGAGCTTGGGGCGTGAGGCGCGCCCGTCGTGCACGGCGAGTTGGATCAGCTTCCCGACGCCCGTGACATCGAGCGTCTGGAAGGGATCGTCGGGGAGGATGCCGCGTTCGACGTACAGCGGGAGGAAACGTCCCGCATCGTCGCGGCTCAGTCCCAGCGTGGTCTGCGTGAGGTCGTTGGTCCCGAAGGAGAAGAACTCGGCCGACTTCGCGATCTCGCCAGCCGTCAGCGCCGCGCGCGGCAGCTCGATCATCGTCCCGATCTGGTAGTCGATCTGCTCGCCCATGGCGCGCACGACCTGCGAGTGACACTCCTCGAGGATGCGACGCTGGTGATCGAACTCCTTCACGGTGGCGACGAGCGGGATCATGATCTCGACGTGTACGTCGATGCCGCGCCGCTTGGCGCGCACCGCCGCCTCGAAGATCGCGCGCCCCTGCATCTCGGTGATCTCGGGGAAGGTGATGCCCAGTCGGCAGCCGCGATGTCCGAGCATCGGGTTGGTTTCGCGCAGGCCGTCGACGATGCGCATCAGCTCCTGACGCGTGAGCTTGAGCTGACGGGCGAGCAGCTTGCTCTCCTCGCCGCCATGCGGGAGGAACTCGTGGAGCGGCGGATCGAGGAGGCGGATGTTGACGGGGTACCCGTTCATCGCCTCGAAGATTGCCTCGAAGTCTGCGCGCTGCATCGGCAGCAGCTTGGCGAGGGCGCGCCGGCGTCCCCCTTCGTCGCGGGCGACGATCATCTCGCGCATCGTCTGAATGCGGTCGCCCTCGAAGAACATGTGCTCGGTGCGACAGAGCCCGATCCCCTCCGCGCCGAAGCCGCGCGCGACGCGTGCATCGCGCGGGGTGTCGGCGTTGGCGCGCACACGCAGGCGTCGCGTCTCGTCCGCCCAGTCCAACAGACGGGAGAAGGCGCGATACAGCGGAGCAGCCGCGGCGCTCATCTGCCCCGACGTTACGCGAACCACCTCGGATGGAATGGTGGGGAGGTCGCCGTGAAAGACGCGCCCGGTCCCGCCGTCGAGGGTGATCCAATCGCCTTCGGCTACGGTGTGGCCGTCGACGGTGAACTGCCGGTTGCGCACATCGACGACGACATCCTTGCAGCCGACGACGGCGCACTTGCCCATGCCGCGTGCCACGACGGCGGCGTGCGATGTCATGCCGCCGCGCGAGGTCAGGACGGCCTTGGCCGCGACGATGCCGTGGAAATCCTCGGGCGTCGTTTCGTCGCGCACGAGGATTACGCTCTGTCCGGTCGCCGCCTTCTGCTCGGCGACATCGGGGTCGAAGACGGCGATGCCGGAGGCGGCGCCCGGGCTGGCCGGGAGTCCGACCGCGATCGGCTTGGCGTGTGCCGACGGATCAATGACCGGATGCAGGAGCTGGTCGAGGTGCGCGGGATTGACGCGCTGGATCGCCTCGGCGCTCGTGATCAGTCCCTCATCGACCATCTCGCCGGCGATGCGGATGGCGGCGGCGGCGGTGCGCTTGCCGGTTCGCGTCTGCAGGAGATAGAGCGTCCCGCGCTCGACCGTGAACTCCAGGTCCTGCATGTCACGGAAGTGGCGTTCGAGCAAGTCCTGCACGCGCAGGAGGTCGGCGTACGCGCCGGGGATCTTCTGTTCGAGTTCGTCGATGTGCAGCGGCGTGCGAATGCCGGCGACGACATCCTCACCCTGCGCGTTGATCAGGCACTCGCCGTAGAACTTGCGCTCGCCGGTCGATGGATCGCGCGTGAAGGCGACGCCGGTACCGGAGTCGTCGCCCATGTTGCCGTAGACCATCGCGACGATGTTCACGGCGGTCCCCGAGTCCTCGGGGATGGCGTTCACCCTGCGATAGTCGACGGCCTTCTTGAGCGTCCACGACTTCCAGACGGCCTCGATTGCTCCCCACAGCTGCGCCTGCACATCCATGGGGAAGTCGCTCCCCGTAGTGTTGCGAATGAGGGCCTTGTACTCCTCGACCAGGTTGCGGAGCGTCTCCTCGTCGAGCTCCGCATCCGTCTGGGAGCCCGTCATCAGCCGCTTGGCCTTGAGCAGGTGCTCGAAGTCGTGCACGGGGACGCCGAGGACGACATCGCCGTACATCTGCAAGAAGCGCCGATACGAGTCGAAGGCAAAGCGCGGATTGCCGCTCTGCTGCGCGAGCCCCTGGACGGTGCGGTCGTTGAGGCCGAGGTTGAGGATGGTCTCCATCATCCCGGGCATCGAGACGGCGCCGCCCGAACGGACCGAGACGAGGAGCGGGTTCCGCGCATCGCCGAAGCCGCGCCCTGTGGTCTCCTCGAGCTTCGTGATGTTCTGCGCGACCTCGTCCTCGAGTCCCGTCGCGCGCGTTCCGGCGGCGAGAAACTCCATGCAGGTCGCGCAGGTGATCGTGAACCCCGGGGGGACCGGCACACCGAGATTGGTCATCTCGGCGAGGTTCGCCCCCTTGCCGCCCAGCACGGCCTTCATGTCCCGGGTGCCGTCGGCTTTTCCGTTGCCGAAGAAGTAAGCGTGGCGCTGAGCGGTCATGCGTGGAGACGGGAAACGGGAAACGAGAGGGTGGCGTGGCGCGGGGGACCACTTCACAGGACTGTCGCCCGCGCGTTCGCGCAACGCGACGAAGATCGGCGCGCGCTAGACGCCGACGACCTCACGGCGACCGTAGCGAAGCTTCACCGGGACGCTGGGCGCGGGTGTCGGGTATTCACCGGAGAAGCAGGCGTGACAGAAGCCATCCGGCCCGCCCGGAACGGCTTGCAGCATGCCGTCCAGCGACAGGTAGCCGAGCGAATCGACGCCAATGAGCTTCGCGATCTCGTCGATCGAGTTGTTGGCGGCGATCAGTTCTTCCCGATTGGGCGTGTCGATGCCGTAGTAGCACGGTCCGATGATGGGCGGCGAGGAGACGCGCATGTGCACCTCACGGGCCCCGGCGCCGCGCACCAGGGCCACGAGGCCGCGGGTGGTGGTGCCGCGCACGATCGAGTCGTCGACCATTACGACGCTCTTGCCGGCGAGCACCTCGCGCACCGGGTTGAACTTCACCTTCACCTTGGCGTCGCGTCCTGCCTGCGTCGGCTGGATGAAGGTGCGTCCGACGTAGTGGTTGCGGATGAGCGCCAGTTCGAGCGGGAGTCCCGACTGCTCGGCGAAGCCGAGCGCTGCGGCGTTGGATGAGTCGGGGACGGCGAAGACCAGGTCGGCGGTGGGCGCCGGTTGTTCCTTGGCCAGTTGGTGGCCGAGGGCGCGTCGTGCCCGGTCGACCGATCCGCCAAAGACGTAGGAATCGGGGCGAGCGAAGTAGACGTGCTCGAAGACGCAGCGATGCAGCTGACGGGATGGTTCGGCCTGGAACGAGCGCATCCCGTCGGAATCGACGGCGATGATCTCCCCGGGCAGCACCTCGCGGATGAGCTGCGCACCGACGATGTCGAGCGCACAGGTCTCCGAGGCAAAGACGTAGCCGTCGCCGAGCGATCCCACCACGAGCGGTCGCCAGCCGCGCGGGTCGCGCGCCGCCAGCAGCGTCTCGCCGATGGCCACCACGAGGCAGTACGCGCCATCGATGCCGCGCAGGGCCTCGGCCAACATGTGCTCCGGCAGTCCTTCGGTGGCCCTGGCCAGTCGATGGACGATCACCTCCGAGTCCATGGTCGACGCGAAGATCGACCCGGAGTCCTCGAGCTTGGCGCGGATCTCGAGGGCGTTGGTGAGGTTGCCGTTATGCGCGAGGGCGATGTGTCCGCCCTTGAAGCGCGCCAGGACGGGCTGCGCGTTCTCGATGGTGGAGGAGCCCGCGGTGCTGTACCGCGTGTGGCCAATCGCGATGCGTCCGGCGAGCGACTCCATCTCCTTGGCCGACAATCCCTCACCGACCAGTCCCATCTTGCGCGTACCGCGCGCGACCGAATCGCCATCGACGGCGACGATGCCGGCCGATTCCTGCCCGCGGTGTTGCAGCGAGTAGAGTCCGAGGTGCGTGATTTCCGCTGCACGCTCCGGGCCGAACACTCCAAAGATGCCGCACATGTGTCAGTCCTCCTGCGCGCCGACGGGTGCGGTCTCGGCGGTCGCCGAGGCCACGCGCGTCATGATGCGCGGGATGGCTTCGTGGAAGCACTCGGCGAGCGATCCGATCGTCGCGTCGAGCTGGCCGCCTGCGAAGGTGATGCGGAAGGTACCCTGCGCCGCACCCACGTGCCCGATGACTGTCGCGGGGACGCCGTGCCGCGCGGCGACCTCGAGTACCGCCGCAGCCGACCGGGTGGAGACGACGATGCGTCCCTGCGCCTCGCCGAAGAGCAGGGCACGGGGCGGCGTCTTCGCCCAGGCGCTCAGGTCCACGTCGACGCCGAACGACTGATCGCGATCCATCATCGCGCACTCGGCCAGCGCCACGGCGAGGCCGCCGTCGGAGCAGTCGTGCGCGGAGCGCACATGACCACCGTGGATGCCCTCGAGGAGGGCATCGATGAGGCGCTTCTCCCCGTCGAGATCGACCTGCGGTGGTGCCCCGATCGTGAGGTTGTGGATGCGCGAGAGGTACTCACTCGCCCCCAACTCGTCGGTGCAGTTGCCCAGCAGGACGATGGCGTCGCCTTCGGCGGCGAAGGTCGCGCGGGTCACCCACGCCAGGTGCTCGATGAGGCCCACCATCCCGATGGTCGGTGTCGGGAAGACCGCGGAGATCGGGCTCTCGTTGTAGAACGAGACGTTGCCACCGGTGACCGGCGTGCCTAACGCGGTGCAGGCATCGCCCATCCCCCCGACCGCCTCGCGGAACTGGAAGAAGACCTCGGGTCGCTTGGGATTGCCGAAGTTGAGGCAGTTGGTGATGGCCATCGGGCGGGCGCCGGTGCAGGCCACGTTGCGCGCCGCCTCGGCGACGGCGATGCGGCCGCCGGTGCGCGGCTCGAGGTAGACGTAGCGCCCGTTGCAGTCGGTCTTGACTGCGATGGCCTTGTCGGTCCCGGGGATCCGCACCACGGCGGCGTCGGCGGGGCCGGGGCCCACGATGGTGCTGGCGCGCACCGTCGAGTCATACTGCCGGTAGACCCACGTCTTGCTGGCGATCGTTGGGCTCGAGAGCAGCTCGCGCAGCGTCCAGGCGGGGTCGGCCTCCTCCGGTCGTGGTGCGACGCCGTGGGGATCGCGCGCGCGCAGCGCCTGGATCTCGGTGCTTTCCTTCGCGTCCGGATAGTAGACGGGACATTCCGTGACGAGCTTGGACCCCGGGAACTCGGCGACCACGTGATCGCCCTCCGTCACCCGATACACCGGTTCGGCGATGACCTCGCCGATGACCTCGGCGGTGAGGTCCCACTTTTCCAGAATCGCCTTGACCTGCTGCTCGTGTCCCTTGATGGCGACGACGAGCATGCGCTCCTGCGATTCGGAGAGGAGGATTTCGTACGGGGTCATCCCCGTCTCACGCACCGGACACTTGGACGTGTCGATGGTGACGCCGACGTCGCCGCGCGCGGCCATCTCGGCCGACGAGCTGGTGAGGCCGGCCGCCCCCATGTCCTGGATGGCGACGATGTGCCCGCTCTTGATCAGTTCGAGCGAGGCCTCGAGGAGGAGCTTCTCCGTGAACGGGTCGCCGACCTGCACGCGCGGGCGCTTGGATTCGCTCGCCTCGGAGAGATCCTCGGAGGCAAACGAGGCGCCGTGGATCCCGTCGCGCCCGGTGCGGGCGCCAACCGCGATGATCGGGTTGCCGACCCCTCGGCCTTGGCGCGGATCAGTTCTTCCTCGCGCAACAGGCCGACGCACATGGCGTTCACGAGCGGATTCCCCTCGTACGCGGGGTCGAAGACCACCTCGCCCGCGACCGTGGGGACGCCGACGCAGTTGCCGTAGTCGCCCACGCCCTTCACGACGCCGGCGAACAGCCAGCGGACGCGCGGGGAATCCAACGACCCGAAGCGCAGGGAGTTGAGCATCGCGATGGGGCGCGCTCCCATCGTGAAGACGTCGCGCAGGATGCCACCGACACCGGTGGCTGCCCCCTGGTAGGGTTCGACCGCCGACGGGTGGTTGTGCGATTCGATCTTGAAGGCGACGGCGAGACCATCGCCCACGGCGATCACGCCGGCGTTCTCACCTGGTCCCTGCAGCACCCACGGTGCCTGCGTGGGGAGCGTGCGGAGCACCGGCTTGGAGTGCTTGTACGAGCAGTGTTCGTTCCACAGGGCGCTGACCACGCCGAGTTCGGTGAAGGTCGGCGTGCGCCCCAGCAGCTTCACGAGGCGCTCGTACTCGTCAGGCGTGAGTCCGTGCTCGGCGACGAGCGCCGGGGTGATGGCCGGGTCGCCGGCGCGCGGAGTAGCGCCCATTACCACTTGAGCCCGAACATGGAGCGTACGAAGCTGCGCACCTGGCTCTGGTCGACGT
Organism: Gemmatimonadota bacterium; assembly: GCA_016719105.1. NCBI lineage: Bacteria > Pseudomonadati > Gemmatimonadota > Gemmatimonadota bacterium. Next base: position 637,280 of record JADKAQ010000001.1, read on the forward strand.
GCTCGAGCATTTCGACCTCACCGTGATCGAACCAGACGCCCTTGCACTCGGGGCAGCGGTCGATCTTGATGTGGTGAAAGTCGGTCTCGACGAGCCCGGCGCCGCACTTGGGGCACTTCCCGTAGTGCGACTGGCGCTCGGCCTTGGCGCGTTCGGCGTCGAGGCGGGCGCGCTGCTCCTTGATCAACTCGGCGTCCTGCTTGACGAAGTACTCGTCCTCGGCGCGGTTCGGCGTGGGGGTCTTCCGGTGATCCATATGGATATCGCGTCGGTCGTTAGGGGGTGATCGGCGGTCGGGTCAGGTCAGGCCGCAACGGCGGCGAGCATGCTCTCGAAGAGGGCGAGTCCATCGGCGCTTCCGAGGCGCGCATCCACGGCGCGCTCGGGGTGCGGCATCATCCCGAGCACGTTGCCGCGCGCATTGATGATTCCCGCGATGTTGTCGAGCGAGGCGTTCGGATTGGCCGCGGTGGTGATGGCCCCGGAGGCGTCGGCGTAGCGGAAGACGACCTGTCCGGCGTCTTCGAGCGCCTTGAGGCCATCCTCGGCGATGGTGAAGCGTCCGTCGCCGTGCGCGACCGGGATGCGGAGGAGCTGTCCCGGCTGGTAGCGGTTGGTGAAGCGCGTGCTCGATGATTCGACGCGCAGCGTCACCATCTCGCTCACGAACTGGAGCGAGGCGTTGCGCAGCAGCGCCCCTGGGAGCAGGTGCGCTTCGCAGGCGATCTGGAAGCCGTTGCAGATACCGAGCACGGGGCCACCACGATCGGCGTGGGCAATCACTTCACGCATGATGGGCGAGAAGCGGGCGATGGCGCCGGCGCGCAGGTAGTCGCCATAGCTGAAGCCGCCCGGGAGGATGATGACGTCGCTCCCCTGCAGGTCGTGATCCTTGTGCCACAGGCGCACGGCATCCTCGCCTAACGCCTGAGTCACGGCGACGTAGGCGTCGTCGTCGCAGTTGGAGCCTGGGAAGGTGACGATGCCGAACTTCACGCGGGGGTCACTCCGGCAATTTCGTAGTCCTCCGTGACCGGGTTGGCCAGGAGCTTGTCACACATGGTACGCACCTGCTCGCCCGCACCGGCGGCGTCGGCCGCATCGATATCGAGCACGAGATGTCGTCCGACGTGGACGTCGCCCACGCCGGCGAAGCCGAGGGAGTGCAGGGCATCGGAGACCGCCTTGCCCTGGGGATCGAGAATGCCCCGTCGGGGGACGATGTGCACGGCAACGCGAAAGCGGGACATTCCCGTTATTCCTCGGTAGGGTTGGAAGGCGGAGGTACGTCGGACGACGGGCCTGGCGACGAGCCGGGACGCGGGCCGCGCGGGCGGCGCCGCCGACGGCGACGGCGCGCCTCGGTGGCACCGGCATCATCCGGAGCGGGGCGCGGCGTGGCGGCGACCGCATACTCGTCGTGCTCGTCGGGCTCTTCATGCGCCGCGAAGTCTGCCTCGTCCTCCTCGTGCGCCGCGTCCTCGCGGCCGGGGAGGCGATCGAGCAGCCCGATGAAGACGGTGGCCACCAGTCCGTACAGCACGTAGGCCATCGCCGCAGGGAAGAAGAACTGCTTGGGGAGGAAGATGACCCCGAAGATGGTGCCGATGACGAGGAGCGAGCCGAGGATCTGGCGGATGCTGCGATACCCGATGGTCGGCATGGCCGCATACTGCACGTTGCTGATCATCAGGAAGCTCAGGCCGAGCATGATGAAGCGCAGCATCTGGTGCCAGGGGAGGTCGGCGATCATCGTCTGCGTATACAGGTCGGTCTGGCTGAACCAGTAGTACGTGGCGAGGGTCCCTCCGGCCGCGGGCGAGGGGAGGCCGGTGAAGTGCGTCTTCTTGCGCCCCGCCTGCTCGACGTTGAAGCGCGCCAGGCGAATCACGGCGCACATCGTGAACATGAAGCAGAAGATCCAATCCCACCCCGCCTGATTGAAGACGGCGAAGTAGATGATCATCGTGGGCGCGAAGCCGAACGAGATCGCGTCGACCAGGGAGTCGAGCTCCTCGCCGAAGCGACTCCCGCTGTTGGTGGCGCGAGCGATGCGCCCGTCGAGGGCATCGGCCACACCCCCGAAGACGATGTACGACACCGCCCGCGAGAAGTCGCCGCGCGACGCGGCGACGATCGCGAAGACGCCGAAGAACAGGTTCGCGAGCGTGAACCCGTTCGGGAGGAGGACGACCGCGCGGCGAGGCTGCGGACGGCGCACCGTCACCGGCCTCCCAGTCGGGCGATGAGCGTGGTTCCGGCGAAGGTGGTCTGCCCGACCTTCACGTTCGGCGTGGCCGTCGTGGGGAGGAAGACGTCGACGCGTGAGCCGAAGCGGATGATCCCCATGCGCTCGGCCTGTTCGACCGCTTCGCCCTCACGGCTGTAGGTCACGATACGGCGGGCGATGAGGCCGGCGATCTGCCGCACCAGGATGCGCGTGCCGTTGTGCTCGAGCCCCACCGACATCTGCTCGTTCTCGAGGCTCGATTTCTCGGTGGCGGCGTTGAGGAACTTCCCGGGGTTGTAGTGCACAAACTTCACCGTGCCGGAGACCGGATAGCGGTTCACGTGCACGTTGAAGACATTCATGAAGATGGAGATGCGCAGCGCGCGCCCGTGCAGGAAGGCGGGTTCGTCGACCTCGGTGATCATGACGACGCGCCCGTCGGCTGGCGAGATGACGAGGTCCTGCCCGCGCTCGCCGGTGCGTTCGGGGTCGCGGAAGAAGTAGGCGACCCAGATGGCGAGCAGGGTGAGGACGAGGGCCAGCAGCCAGAGCGGCCACGAGCGGCGTCCGAGAGCGGCGGCGTAACCGACGGCCGCAAGGGCCGCCGCGATGAGCATGAAGGGATACCCTTCGCGGGCAAAGTTCACGGGAGCGTGGTCACGTCGAGGGGGGCGCCGGTGATTCGGCGGAAAGCATCGAGGTATCGGGCACTCGTCGCAGCGACGACGGCCTCGGGGAGGTCTGGCGGCGGGGAGTCGCCGTTCCAGCGCCCCGCCTTGCGTTCGCCGTCGAGATAGTCGCGCAGTGGCTGCTTGTCGTAGCTGGGCTGCGGGCGTCCCGGCGCGTACTGGTCGGCGGGCCAGAAGCGCGAACTGTCGGGCGTGAGCACTTCATCGATGAGGATCGTCTTTCCCCCCACCCGACCGAACTCGAACTTGGTGTCGGCGATGATGATCCCGCGCGGCTCGGCGGTGCGACAGGCGAAGTCGTAGATCGCCCGGGAGAGGCGCTCGAGCTCGGCTGCCTCGCGCGCGCCAACGACGGAGGCCATCTGGCCGATGGTGATGTTCTCGTCGTGTCCGCTCTCGGCCTTGGTCGCCGGCGAGAAGATCGACGGGTCGAGGCGTGAACTCTCGAGCAGCCCGGCCGGGAGGGCTTCGCCGGCCAGCGTTCCCGCGGCCAGGTATTCCTTCCATGCCGACCCCGAGAGGTAGCCACGCATCACGCACTCGACCGGGAAGACGTCGGTGCGCCGGGAGACCATGATGCGTCCGCGCAGGATCTCGCGGTGCGGGCCTAACGCCGGGTACTCGTCGACGATCGGGTCAATCGCGGTGCCCAGCATGTGGTGCGGGACCATCGGCTCGAGCTGCCTGAGCCACCACGCCGTGAGCTGCGTCAGGACGATCCCCTTGAACGGGACCGTCTCGCGCATCACCACGTCGAAGGCGGACACGCGGTCGGTGGCGACGATGAGCAAGCGGTCGTCGTCGAGTTCATACACGTCGCGCACCTTCCCGCGCCGATGCGGGCGCAGCGGGAGCGTCGTAGTGGCGATAACGGCGCCAATCATACACGTACCTCCTCCCGCTTGGCGGGAGCATCGAGTCCGGCGAGGAGGGGATCGACCACCTCGGCGAGGAAGTCGTCGACCTGTTGGGGGGCACGACCCACGAAGCGACTGGCGTCGAGGGCGGCGGTGATGTCGTCCATGGCGACGCCGAATGCCGGGTCGCGGGTGAGCCGCTCGAGCATGTCGTTGGCCACGCCCTCGTCCTTCATGGCGCGGGCGGCGGCGATGCTGTGGACGCGGATCACTTCGTGCGCGTCCTGGCGACTCTTCCCCGCGCGCACGGCGCGCACGATGAGCTCCTCGGTCGCCATGAAGGGGAGTTCGTCACGTACCCGTGCGGTGATGCGCGCCGGGTGGACCTCGAGGCCGCCGGCCACGTTGGTGAGCAGGACAAGGATCGCGTCGGTGGCGAGGAAGCTCTCGGGGATGACCAGGCGCCGGTTGGCCGAGTCGTCGAGCGTGCGCTCGAAGTACTGCACGGCGTGCGTCTGGTTGGCGTTCGGCTCCAGGGAGGCGACGAAGCGGGCCAGCGAGTTGATGCGTTCGCAGCGCATGGGATTGCGCTTGTAGGCCATCGCCGACGACCCGATCTGCTCCTTCTCGAACGGTTCCTCGATTTCCCCAAACGCCTGCAGCATGCGCAGGTCAGAGGCGAACTTGGCGGCGCTGGCGGCGATGCCGGCAACCACCCCGAGCACCTGCGCGTCGATCTTCCGTGTGTAGGTCTGCCCGCTCACCGGGATCGACGTGGCAAACCCCATCGCGGCGCAGACGCGCCGGTCGAGTTCGCGCACCTTGGCGTGATCGCCGCCGAAGATCTCGAGGAAGGAGGCCTGCGTGCCGGTCGTTCCCTTCACGCCGCGGAAGGGAAGGGTCGACACGCGATGATCGAGTTCGGCGAGGTCGAGGACGAGGTCCTGCATCCAGAGGGCAGCGCGCTTGCCCACGGTCGTGAGCTGGGCCGGCTGCAGGTGCGTGTACCCCAGCGTGGGTTGGTCGCGCCAGGTGCGCGCGAAGCCGGCGAGTTCCCGCAACGCATCGACGACCTTGGCGCGGAGCAAGGCGAGCCCCTCGCGCATCAGGATCAGTTCAGCGTTGTCGGTGACGTAACACGACGTCGCGCCGTAGTGGATGAAGCCGCGGGCGGCGGGGGCCACGTCGCCAAAGGCGTGCACGTGGGCCATCACGTCGTGGCGAAAGCGCTTCTCGTACGACGCCACGGCCGTGAAGTCGATGTCGTCGAGGTGCGCGCGCATCTGCGAGATCGCCTCGTCGGGAATCGGCACGCCTAACGACCGCTCGGCCTCGGCGAGCGCGAGCCAGAGTCGGCGCCAGAGCCCGTGGCGCCGCTGCGGCGACCAGAGGGCGAGCATGTCGCGGGACGCGTAGCGCTCCGCCAGCGGGGTGGAATACTGCGCGGGCGACGTCACTGGATCACGAAGTCGGTGGTGTAGAAGTAGCCACGCCGTTCGAAGACCAGGCGGATGCCGGCGCGGCCTCCCTGGGCGTCGAAGGCGCGCGAGACGTCGGCGGCCTGCTCGATGGTCGTGCGGTTGATCTGGACGATGAGGTCGCCCTCCTGCAGCCCGATCTCGTTCTGGATGCGATCGCTCGTGCGCACGACCAGCGCCCCCCGGCTGCTGCGCAGCCCGCGCTCGGCGCGAATGGACGGCGTGAGGGTGACGAGTTCGAGTTCGCGCAGCACCGTCACGCGGGGCGCGCTGACCTCGGGGAGGTCGGCGACGGTGACGGTGAGTGTGACCTCGCGCCCGCCTCGCCGCACCACCAGCGGCACCGCTTCGCCCACGCGCATGTCGAGGCGCTCGGCCTCCCAGTCGAAGACGTTGCGCAGGGCGCGGCCACGCGTTCGCACGATCTGGTCCCCCGGCTGCAACCCGGCGCGCGCCGCTGGCGACCCGGGGATGATCGATTGTACGATGACGCCCGCCGTGACGATGTCGCGCGGGTTGTCGCTGGGAGAGTTGCGCAGCTTCTCCCCGATCCAGGGGCGTCGCACGCTGCCATGGTCCAGCAGGTCGTCGACGATCCGTCGCGCGCGATTGATCGGGATGGCGAAGCCCAGCCCGATCGATCCGCCGCTGGGCGTGTAGATCGACGTGTTGACGCCGATCACCTCGCCCACCGCATTGACGAGCGGCCCCCCGGAGTTGCCCGGGTTGATCGAGGCGTCGGTCTGGATCATCCCGAGATAGATGCCGTTCCCCTCGGAGCGGCCCAGCAGATTGCGTCCCGTCGCGCTCACCACCCCAGCGGTCACGCTTGGCTCGGTGTTGCCGAGCACGAAGCCGAACGGATTCCCGATGGCGATGGCCCACTCGCCGATGAGGAGCTGTTCAGACGTGCCTAACGTCGCGACCGGGAGGTTGCGGGCGGTGATGCGGATGACGGCGAGGTCGTTGGCCTCGTCCATCCCGACCAGCGTCGCCTGGTAGGTGGTGCCGTCGCGCAGCATCACCGAGATCCGGCTGGCGCCGGCGACCACGTGGGCGTTGGTGACGATGACGCCGTCGGGGCGAATGATGAAGCCGGAGCCAAGCCCCGGTTGCACCTGCTGTCCGGAGCGCCCGCCGAAGAACTGCTCGAAGACGTCGACCGGGACGCGTTCGACGGTTTCGGTCTGGACGGTGACGACGGCGGGGGCGACCCGCGCCACGGCGTCGACGATGGCGGTGCGCCGCGAGGCGCTGATCTGCTGGTTGGCGGCGGCGACCTGCGCGGGGGCGGCGATCGCCGCGGGGGTCGAGGCGGGTGCGCCGCCTTCACAGGCGGAGCCGACGGCGATGGCCAAGGCGGCGAGCGTGTCGCGGAGGCTCATGTGCTGGCGAGGTACAACTCGGGCGGATAGGTCACGCGCTCGAGGAAGAGCGCGTGGGCCGGTGCGGGGGCAGAGACGGCGTCGTTGGTCGTGTCGGCGAGCAGGGTGGCCACGTCCGACGCCGGGCGCCGCCCGGCGGCGATGTCGACCATGGTCGCCATGAGGAACCGCACCATGTGGTGCAGGAAGCGATTCGCCTCGACGTGAAACGTGAGGCCCCCCGGGCGGTCGCTCCAGCAGGCGTCGGTCACGATGCAGCGATGGTGATCGTGGTCAGGGGCGGTTCCGCGAACGGCGAAGGCGATGAAGCAGTGGTCGCCCACGATCTCCCTGGCGGCGGCGTCGAGCGCACCGCGGTCGAGCGGGTGTCGCATCGCCCATTCGGTGCGACGCCGGAACGGTGAATGCACGTCATCGTCCGTTCCGACAAAGTACGCATACCGACGGGACATGGCGCTGTGTCGTGCATGGAATTCGGGGCGCATTTCATGCGCCGCCGCTACCCACACGTCGTCGGGGAGGAGTGCGTTCATGGCGCGGCGCAGCTCGGGCGCGCTCCACTTGTCCGGCACTCGTACACCGACCGCCTGCCCGCGCGCGTGAACGCCCGCGTCGGTACGACCGGCCCCCTGGGCCACGATTCGATCGCCGCACAACCTGGCGAGCACCCGCTCGACTTCCCCCTGGACAGTCCGCCGTGAGGGCTGGACTTGCCACCCGGAAAAGGCGGTTCCGTCGTAGTGCAGCACAAGCTGCAGGGTGCGCACCAACATCGAGCCGAAACTTAGCCTTGAGCCCCCTCAAGTCAAGCAAACCGACGCGCGGTGAACGACGGCATCCAACCGATTGACTTCGCTCGTTCTACCGGATCACTTTGCACCTCCGCGCGGCCTCGGATCGAGGGCGCGTCGCCTTCTCCGACATGTCGATCAAAAGCCTACCTTCGCTCGCGCACGCGCTGAGTGTCGCCCCCGACCTGGACGCGGCACTTGTCGCGCTCGGGGAGGCGCTCGCCGAGTCCGATCGGTCGGCCATCGTCTCCGTCTTTCGGTACGACGGACGGCGCGACATGCTCCGCGAACGCCTGACGCCGGTCGCCGAGCGCGTCGTCCGCTCGACGGTCGACACCACGGTCGACCACCTCCCCCCGGCGGCCCGGGCGATGGTTACGAACGGTGGCCAGTTCGTCGACCTCGGCGACCGGTCGGTCGAGTACGCACGGCTGCTTGGCCTCACTCCCTTCGCCGACGGCGGCATCCTGTCGCTGCGCGGCCTAACGACCGACGGCGAACTCTCGGGGATGCTGGGGCTGTATGAGCAGCGGCGCATGTTCGGGACGCGGACGAGCGAGCGATTCGCCCCCGCGGTCGCCCTCTTCGAGCTAGCCTACGCGCGGTACGGCGAGCGTGAGGCGCGGGACGAGGCGGTGCGAACGCTCGAGGACGTGACGCAGCGCGTGCACGGCGAGTACATCCGGAAGTTGGGCGTGCTCGAGTCGGAATTGGGGAAGGCGCGTGGGGCGGCGTCGCAGCTCAATGCCGCGGACGCCGAACGCCTGTTGCACCTGGAGCGCGACATCGCCGCCGCGCAGGAGGAGGGACGGCGCGCGGTGCGCAAGTCGTCGTCGCTCGAGCAGCAGCTCACGGCCGCCGTCGCGCAGCTCGAGCAGGCGCACATCGAACTGCATCGACGCAACGAGTCGCTGCGGCAGAAAACGCGGACGCTCTACCTCATCGAGCGGTCCCTGCGCATCGACAACACCACCAAGGACGACCCGCGGGGCCTCGTCGACGGCCTCCTCGCGCTGGTGGGCGACGACATGCAGGCGCAGCGCTGCTCGCTCATGCTGCGCGCCCCCGAACCCGACACGCTCTACCTGGCCGCCGCGCGCGGGCTCGCCCCCAACATCGTCCTCGGCCAGCGCATCCCGAACGGCAAGGGGGTGGCCGGGATCGTGGCCATGTCGCGCGAACCGCTCCTCGTGCAGGACGCGGCCGAAGCCGACCGTCACCCGCTCCTCCGCGACCAGTATCTCACGACGGGGTCGTTCATCTCGTTCCCGCTCATCTACTGCGATGAGCTGATCGGCGTCGTGAACCTCACCAACCGCGCCAAGCGCGGCGTCTTCGTGGAAGAAGACGTGGAGCGCGTCTCGCTTCTCGCGCTGGTGATCGCCCTCATCGCGGCCAACGCCAACCTCCCGGAGCGACTGCTGGGGGAGATCGGTGGCGAGTAACGCGCTCCAACAGGCGATCCGTCGCCTGGCCTTCGGAGAGTCGCTCGATGCCGCCAGTGCGGCCGACGCATTTGGCGTGATCATGCGTGGAGAGGCGACGCCGGCGCAGGTGGCGGCGCTCCTCATGGCGCTGCGAGTGAAGGGGGAGACCGTCGACGAGGTGGCGGGCGCGGCCAGCGCACTCCGCGAGGCGATGGTGCGCCTTCCATCCGAACGCCCCGACGATCTCGTCGACACCTGCGGAACGGGCGGCGGGACGATCACCACGTTCAATATCTCGACCGCGGCCGGTCTCCTCGCGGCGGGGTTGGGTGTTCGCGTCGCCAAGCATGGCAATCGCTCGTTCACCTCGCAGTGCGGAAGCGCGGATGTGCTGGAGGCGCTTGGAGTGCCGCTGGACGCGCCGCCGGCCGTGATGGAGCGCTCGCTGCGCGAGGCGGGGATCGTCTTCATGTTCGCTCCCAGCATGCACCCGGCGATGCGCCACGTGGGACCGGTCCGGCGTGAACTGGCGGTTCCCACGGTGATGAACATCGTGGGGCCGCTCGCCAATCCGGCGTCGGCGGGACGTCAGGTGCTGGGCGTCGCCGAGACCCAGCGCATGGGGCTCCTGGCCGGCGCGCTGGCCGCGCTCGGGACTCGGCACGCGCTCATCGTTCACGGCGCGCCCGGGATGGACGAGTTCTCCCCGCTCGGACCGACACGGGTGATGGAAGTCCGCGGCGCCGAGACGCGCGAATGGACGGTGGAGCCCTCGGCCTACGGCTTTGGTCCGTTCGCGCCTGAAGCGCTGGCGGGGGGAACGCCGGCGGAGAACGCCCGCATCGTACGCGACGTGTTGGGCGGTGCGGGGAACTCGGCTTCGACGGCGGCGGTGATCCTGAATGCCGCGGCGGCGCTCCTGGTGGGCGGCGTCGTGGAGGACTTCGGCGACGGAGTGGAACTCGCGCGTCGCGGAATACGCGAGGGAGCAGGGCTTTCGGCGCTGGAGCGACTCAAGCTGGCGTACGCCCAGGGCGCCCCGTAAGGCCAGCGAGCACGCGGCGCGGCAGCTGACGGTGGGACGCTGGTCGCCGGGAGACGCCGCGTGCCGCTGGCTGGGGACGCGAAACGGGGCGCCCGAAGTCGGGGCGCCCCGTCGCCTTCACCGCGTGGGATGCTGCCGCGAGCGGCCGTCGCTAGTACTTGCGAATGACTCCCACGACGATCCCCTGGATCGCGATGTCGTTCTCGTGGACGTACAGCGGCGAGAGCGTCTCGTTGGCCGGCTGCAGGCGAATGCGCCCGTCGCGCTCGCGGTAGAACTTCTTGCAGGTGGCGCCGCTGTCGTTGTGCATGTTGACGAGGGCGATGACCATCTCGCCGTTGTCGGCGCTGCGGCGCTCGTTCACGATGACGAAGTCGCCGTCGCGAATCTGCTCGTCGATCATGGAGTTGCCGCGCACCTTGAGCACGTAGTGGCTCCCGCTGCGGGAGACCAACTCCTGCGGAACGGCGATCGACTCGTTATGCGTGTAGGCCTCGATCGGCATCCCGGCGGCGACCGTCCCGAGGAGGGGGAGGTCGACGGCGCGCGCGAACATGTCGGACGGGAGGATCTCGATGGCCCGACTCTCGTTGTAGCTGCGCCGGATGTAGCCCTTGCGCTCGAGGTTGGTGAGGTGCTCGTGGACGGTGGCCAGCGAGTTATAGTTGAAGTGCGCGGCGATCTCCTCGAAGCTGGGTGCATAGCCCCGATCGTCGGCGTACTCCTGCAGGTAGGTCAGGATCTCTCGTTGCCGTTTTGTGAGCGGCATGGGCTGGCTCCCTCGCGAAGGTGCATCGACGGGGCGCCCGAGCGTGCGCGAGAGCCCCCGAACAACTGCCGAAGAAACACTAGCCGAACAAGCCCCGAAGTGCAAGAGAATTTCCGTTGGTCCCCGCCCGGAGGCCCGCTGGGCCGTCTGACCCGGGCCGCCGAGGAGCGCGCCGCCACGCTCAGGCGGTCGATGCCCGAACTCCGCGCCCGCGCGCTCGACACCGGGGCGCCGCCGCCGTTCGCCTCGTCTCTGCGTGATGGCGCCACGGTGGCCGTGATCGCGGAGATCAAGCGGAGATCTCCCTCCAAGGGGGCGATCAACGAGGGGATCCGGGCTGGGGACCGGGCGGCGCTGTACGCCGATGCCGGCGCTCGCGCGCTGTCGATCCTGACGGAACCCTTGGAGTTTGGCGGGACGACCGAGGACCTGCTCGAGGTGCGCGCTCGCGTCGGACTCCCGCTCCTCAAGAAGGACTTTCACGTCGACGAGGCGCAGGTGTGGGAGGCTCGCGCCCTCGGAGCGTCGGCCATCCTCTTCATCGCCCGTGCCCTTGCCCCGCACCGACTGGACGTGCTGGTGGAGACGGCCCTCATGGCAGGACTCGAGGCGCTGGTCGAGATCCGCTCCGAGGCGGAGTTGGCCCGCGCGGTGGCGACGCCGGCGACGGTGATCGGGGTCAACGCCCGCGACCTGGAGACGCTGATCATCGAACCGTGGGTGACGGAGCGCCTGCTCCCGGCGATTCCCGGCGATCGGGTTCGGGTGGCCGAGAGCGGGATGTCCAGCGCCGAAGACGTGCGGCGCGCGGCGGCCCTTGGCGCACACGCCGTGCTGGTGGGGTCGTCGCTGTCGGCAGCCGACGATCCGTCAGCTGCACTTCGCGCGCTTGCCGCGGTGTCCCGAGGGGCCCATGGCGGTTGAGGTCAAGGTGTGCGGCCTGACGCGCGCCGCCGACGCCGCGCTCGCGACGGCGTTAGGCGCGGCGTACCTGGGCTTCATCTTCGCGCCCAGCCCGCGACGGCTGACGGTCGACGCCGCCGCGCAGCTGCTCGCCACCCTCGACACCGCGGACGAGGCGACGGTGCGACCGCGGCGCGTCGGCGTGTTTGCCGGGGCGGGCGTGGGGGAGATCGCGGCGGCGGTGCATCGCCTCGGCCTCGACATCGTGCAGCTGCACGGCGCGGAGGATGCGCGTCTCGTGGCGGCGTTGCGGGATACGGTTCCCTCGGCGCTGTGGAGCGTGGTTCACGTCGGGGAAGAGGGGATCGATCGTGCCCAGCTCGAGTGGGCGACGCGCGGGGATGGCATCCTCCTCGATGCCAAGGTGGACGGGATGCTCGGGGGGACCGGGCGCGCCTTCGACTGGGAGCGCGAGCGAGCGGTGGTGGCGCCCCTTCGGGCGGGACGTTCCATTATTCTTGCGGGAGGGCTCACCGCCGAGAACGTGGCGCGCGCCATTGCGGTGTTTTCGCCCGATATCGTCGATGTGTCGTCCGGGGTCGAAGCGTCCCCTGGGTGCAAGGATCCGGCGCGCTTGCGCGCGTTCGTTCACGCTGTCCACGGAGTTGGTGCTGCATGACCGCCCCTGTTGTCCCCGCGGGTTCGACCCCGATCTCCGAACGCGATCGGTTTGGCGCGTATGGTGGGCGCTACGTCCCCGAGACGCTGATTCCGGCGCTCGAGGAGCTCGACGCCGCCTTCGACACGGCCATGGCCGATCCCGCGTTCGTGGCCGAGTGGATGGACCTGCTGACGCATTACGTCGGCCGGCCCTCGCCGCTGAGCGATGCGCCTAGACTCTCGGCGCTCGTGGGGGCGCCGATCTGGCTCAAGCGCGAAGACCTGAATCACACGGGGGCGCACAAGATCAACAACACCGTCGGCCAGGCGCTGCTCGCCCGGCGGATGGGGAAGACGCGCATCATCGCCGAGACCGGGGCGGGGCAGCACGGGGTGGCCACGGCGACGATCTGTGCCCGCTTCGGGCTGGGGTGCGTCGTGTACATGGGCGAGGAGGACATGCGGCGGCAATCGCTCAACGTGTACCGCATGCGCCTGATGGGCGCGGAAGTGATCCCCGTCACGTCGGGGACGCGCACGTTGAAGGACGCGACGACTGAGGCGATCCGCGATTGGGTCACGACCGTCCGTGATTCGCACTACATCATCGGCTCGGTGGTAGGGCCGGCGCCGTATCCGCGGATGGTGCGGGCCTTCCAGTCGGTGATCGGCCGGGAGGCGCGCGCGCAGATGCTGGCGCGCGCCGGGGCCCTGCCGAAGAGCGTGGTGGCCTGCGTGGGGGGCGGGTCCAACGCGATGGGAATCTTTGCCGGATTCGTTGACGACGCGGGGGTGGAACTCGTCGGTGTGGAGGCGGCCGGAGAGGGGCTCGATTCCGGCCGCCACTCGGCGTCGCTGACGTGCGGGACGCCGGGGGTGCTGCATGGCTCCCTGAGCTACCTGCTGCAGGATGCGCGCGGTCAGGTGCACCCGGCGCATTCGATCTCGGCGGGGCTGGACTATCCTGGGGTGGGGCCGGAGCACTCGTACCTAAAGGACAGTGGCCGGGCTACGTACGTGGCGGTGGACGATGCGCAGGCACTGGAGGGCTTCGCGATGCTGAGTCGGCTGGAAGGGATCATCCCGGCCCTGGAGACGGCGCACGCGGTGGCGTGGATCGCCGCGCAGCGTGGTCGGTGGGCGCCTGACGAGGGCGTCCTGCTGTGCGTGAGCGGGCGCGGGGACAAGGACGTGGCGCAGGTTCGCGAAATGGGTATCTTGGCCCCGTGACCCTGCAGTCGGCGCCCACCTCGACCCACAGCGCGGAGGATCGCCCCGAGCCCCCATTTCCGGTGGCGCTCGTGGAGGAGATGCTCCGCATGTTTGGTCGTGCGGTTCGCGCCCACCAGCTGTACCTCCACAACAACCCGACCTACCTGCGCGCCCTCGACAGCGCGCGTGCGGCGTTCGCGCCGATCTGGGGGCACACGGACGAGTTGGTGATCGAAGTCACCGACACGCAGCTCCGGTGGGAAGGGCACGCGGTCATCAACGAACCGGACAAGACCACCGACGCGCTGCCGTGGATCCTCTACAAGGACGGGATCCGCGAGCTGCGGCTCATGCGCGACGTGGAGCAGCAGGAGCTCGTGGCGTTGATCGACATCCTGACGCGCGTGCGCAAGGCGTCGCCCGACGAGGATGACCTGCTGACGCTGCTGTGGGAGCAGGAGTTCGCCTTCGTGCGGTATCGCTACGTCGACATGACGCTCGAGGGGGTGGCGCCGCTCGACGCGTCGGAGCTGGCCAAGCAGGAGCGGCTGGTCGACCCGCAGGCGATCCAGGAGCCGCCGCAGGAGAACGTGCTCCCATCGGGGGTGGTCAACCTCGACGACTTCGACGCGACGCTGTACTTCCTGGACGAGCGCGAAGTGGAGTACCTGCGCGACGCGGTGGCGACGGAGTACGCCTCGGACCTGCGGGGCAACGTCGTGGCGATCCTCCTGGACGTCTTCGAGGTGCAGGTCGATCCCGCCATCCGCGACGAGATCGTCGGGGTGCTCGACAACCTGCTCGTGCACCTGCTCACGGCCGGACAGCTGCGCACGGTCGCGCACCTGCTGCGCGAGGTGAACATCGCGGCCAATCGGGCGCGCGACCTCACGCCGCAGCAGCGGGAGACGATCCTCTCGCTCCCCAACCGGATGAGCGAGCCCGAGGCACTGTCGCAGCTCCTGCAATCGCTGGACGAGCGCACCGACATGGCGGAGCAGTCGGAGCTCAACGAGCTGTTCGATCAGCTGCGCGTGTCGGCGCTGGGGACGATCTTCTCGTGGCTGGGGCGGCTGCAGACGCCGCGGGTGCGCACGCAGCTCGAGGCCGCGGCGCAGCGGCTGGCGGCGGCGAACACCGGGGAGCTGGTGCGCCTGATCGGTGCGCCGGAGCGAGAGGTCTCGCTCGAGGCGATTCGCCGGTCGGGGGCGATGCGCGCGGCGGCCGCGGTTCCCGCGCTCGCCCGGCTCATGACCCAGCAGGATGGCGACGTGCGCCTGGCGGCGGTGCAGGCGCTCGCCGAGATCGGGACGCCGGGGGCGCTGCAGCAGCTGGAGCGCAGCATCGACGATCCGTCGCGCGAGGTGCGGGTGGCGACGGCGCGCGCGTTCGCGGCGCGCGTCCATCGACCGGCGCTCGCCAAGATCGAGGCGGCGATCAAGGGGAAGCGGGTCTCCGAGGCCGACCTCACGGAGAAGATGGCGCTCTTCGAGGCGTTCGGCGCGATGTGTGGCGAGGGGGGGGTGACGCTGCTCGACGGCCTGCTGAACACCAAGAGCTTCTTCGGACGTCGTGAGGACCCGGAGCTGCGGGCCTGCGCGGCGATGGCGTTGGGCCGGGTGGCGACGCCTAACGCGATCGCGGTGTTGCGCCGGGCGGCGTCGGACAAGGAGATCCTGGTGCGCAATGCGGTGAACCGGGCGCTGCGCGGCGGGACGGCATGACGACGCCGCGGCACACGCCGGTTGGGGGGCTGGTGCGCTCCAGCGGTCGGACGCCGGCCGGCGGCGCGCGCGCCCAGGTGCCGCTCAGCGACCTCACGGGCGACACCTACATCCGGCGCGCCGGCCGACAGCTCATCGTGAGCATCTACGGCGCGATGCGCGTGATTCGGCTGTATCCGCCCGAGAACGAGGCGGTGCGGAACGCGCTGAGCGACCTGGCGCAGTCAGCGCAGGACCTGCTCGAGCGCGAGCACGAAGTCGAGCTACGCGCCTCGAACGAGTTCATCTTCGTGAACTCGACGCGCTTGCGTCTCGACCTCGACAACTACGCCAGCTTCTCGCAGATCCTGTCGGTGCTGCGCGCCGTCGGTGTGGGGTCGGTACGCCTCAGCGACACGGCGCAGGCGCGCGACTGGCTCGTCTTCCTGTCGCTCTTGCTGAGCCAGAGCAAGGCCGGCGATGACGTCACCGCCTTCGACCTCACCGAGAAGTTGGCGGCCGCCGGGGTGACGTGCTTCGAACTCGGCGCCCCGCTCGTCACCGAGGACGACACCGACTTTCGCCAGCGCGCCAAGGAAGCGGCCAAGCGGACCTACTCGCAGTCGGTGGCCGTGACCAAGGAAGTGATGAACTCGGTGCGCATGGGGGCGTCACCGAACATCAAGAAGATCAAGCGCGTGGTGCAGACCATCGTCGACCAGATCCTCAACGAGGAGACGTCGCTGGTGGGGCTCACCACCATCCGCGACTACGACGAGTACACGTTCACGCACTCGGTGAACGTCTGCATCTTCTCGGTGGCGCTGGGCCGACGACTGGGGCTGAGCAAGATGCAGCTCTACGACCTGGGGCTGGCGGCGCTGTTCCACGACATCGGCAAGTCGCGCGTCCCGCTCTCGGTGCTGAACAAGACCGACGGGCTCTCCGACGACGACTGGCGCTGGCTGGCGGCGCACCCGTGGCTCGGGGTGCTGGCGCTGTTCCACATGCGCGGGCAACAGGAGTTGCCCTATCGCGCGATGGTGGTGGCGTACGAGCATCACATGAAGCAGGACCTGACGGGATACCCCAAGACGATCCGGCCGCGCGCGCAGAGCATCTTCAGCCGCATCGTGGCGGTCGCCGACGGCTTCGACGCCGCCACCACGCGGCGCGCCTACCAGACGGTCCCGATGTCGCCGGCGGCGGTGCTGGCCGGGATGCGCGACAACCCGCGCCGCGGGATGGACCCGGTGGTGGTGAAGGGGTTCATCAACTTGTTAGGCGTCTTCCCGGTGGGGACGCTCGTCGTGCTCGACACCTTCGAGCTCGCCGTCGTGCACGCCGTGAATCCCAACCCGTCGGCGATCTCGCGCCCGGTCGTACGCATCGTGAGCGACGATCGCGGCAACGTCCTCTTCCCGGGGAACCTGGCCGACCTGACCGAGCAGAAGCCCGACGGGACGTACCTCCGCACCATCATCAAGACCGAGAATCCGGATCGCTACGGCATCAATGTCGGTGACTACTTCGTCTGACGCGCTGTCCCTTCGTTTCGCTTCGCTGGCCCGCGAGGGACGGCGGGCGCTCGTGACGTACATGACGGCGGGGCACCCCGATCCGGCGCAATCGGTCGCGCTCATGCGCGCGCTCGAGGCCGGCGGCGCCGACATCATCGAGGTCGGGGTCCCGTTCTCCGATCCGATGGCCGATGGACCGGTGATCCAGCGCAGCTCCCAGGTCGCGCTCGAGCACGGCACCGGGCTTACCCAGGTCTTGGACCTCGTGCGCGAGGCCGGGCTCTCCGTCCCGGTCGTCCTGTTCAGCTACCTCAACCCGATCATGGCGGCGGGGCAGGACGTGCTCGAGCGCGCCGCGCAGGCGGGCGTGCACGGGTTGCTGCTGACGGATCTCCCGGTGGGGGCCGACCCGGTGCGCGAGGCGTGGGTCGGTGCGGGACCGCTCGCCTTCGTGCGACTTGTCGCGCCGACGACGCCGGCTGACCGCATGCGCGAGATCGCCCACCACGGACGCGGCTTCGTGTACCTCATTTCGCGGTTAGGGGTGACCGGGATGCAACACGACGTCGCCAGCGACCTCCCGGAGACCATCGCCCGCCTGCGCGGGGCCACCGACCTCCCGATCTGCGTCGGCTTCGGCGTCTCGACCGGCGCGCAGGCGCAGGCCATCGGGCGCCTGGCCGATGGCATCGTCGTCGGGAGCGCGATCGTGAAGGCGGCCGAAGCGGGGGTGGACGCGGCGCACGCCCTTACCGTCGAATTGCGCCGGGCACTCGACTCCATCTGACGTGCGACTGCGCGTCGACCTGATCACGCGCGGCGTCGCCGTCGCTGGCACGGCGTCGGTCGCCGCGCTCGTCGTGGTCGATCCCCGGTGGGCGGCGCACCCGATCGGATTGGCGATCGCCTTCATCGCCACGATCCTGCTGCGCGCCCGACCGATCGCGCTGACGAAGTACTCCACGCTCACCGGGTTGCCGGTGTCGGCGATGGCCGGGGCGCTGATCCTCGGCGCCAGCGGGGCGGCGATGGCCGTCTTTGCGGGAGTGCTGGTCGCCGACTGGCTGCTGCAGCGCAAGGCGCTGGCGTGGGCCTGGGTCAACGCCGGGCGCGAGTCGCTCGCGCTGGTGGCCGCGTGCGGCGCCTACGCCGCCGCCGCGGCGGTGCTCAATGTGCAGCTGACGGGGACGCTCTCGGCCGAGGGGGTCCCGGCGATGTCGACGCTCGTCTTCGCCTACTTCATCGCCTCGCGGGCGCTGCAGTACTTCTCGCTCCTCGTCCGCGACAAGCTCCTCCCCGACGAACGGTCGCTGATCCTCCGCTACGAGGTCATTGCGTTCGGCGCCTCCTCCGCCGCGGTGCTCCTGGTCGTGCTCACCGTGACCAACGTCGGCCTGGCCGGATGGGTGGTGGTCACGGTGGCGTTAGGCTTCGGGGCGCTCCTCTTCCAGCGCATCATCGAGGAGGCGATCGCCGCCGAGGAGCTGAACAAGATCCACCAGATGGAGCTGGTCGTGGCGAGCGACGCCTCGCTCGCCGATGCCTTCCAGCGCATCGCCGGACTGGCCAATCGCCTCGTCGACTGGCGTGACTTCCGGATCCATCGCCTGCAGGAGGGGGAGCCGCGCCTGCTCTTCACCGGGCGTGATGGGCTCATCGAACCGCCGATCGTCCCGCCAGACGAAGGGCGCCAGCTGCGCGACGAGGCGCTGGTCACCGGGCGTCCGGTGGTCGTCGTCGACGCGCTGACCGACCCTCGCCTCGCCGGCGCACGCGACACCGTGCGCAGCGCTGTCGTCGTTCCGCTGCGTTTCGGCGAACGCACGGTGGGGTTGCTGGAGCTGGAGCACCACAAGCGCGGAACCTACGGGGCCAAGCAGCTCGGCGTGGTGCAGCGCTTCGCCTCGCAGCTGGCGACGACGATCCACATCCAGGATCTGCGGCGCCCGCTCGCCGAGTCGGTGTCGCGACTCGAACGGCAGGTGGAGACGATGAGCGAGTCGGCGCACCAGCTGCGCAGCGGTGCCGAGACGGTCGCGCGACTGGCCGCTGAGATCTCGCGCTCGGTGGCCGAGGCGAGCGATCAGGCCGCACGAGGACACGATGCGGCGGCCGAGGTGCACGCGACGACGTCGTCCATCGCCCGCGACGCGCGCGAGGCGGCGTCGGCCAGCGATCGCGCGGTGCAGATCGCCACCGAGCATCGCGGCACGATCGGGACCGCGATCGAACGGCTGGTGAGCGCGAAGGGGTTCGTCGGTGAGAGCGGGATGATCATGGGCGATCTGGGCGACGAAACGCGCCGCGTGACGTCGTTCATCGGCGTGATCAAGGACCTGGCGGAGCAAACCAACCTCCTGGCGCTCAACGCCGCGATCGAAGCGGCACGGGCTGGCGAGGAGGGACGCGGCTTCGCGGTCGTGGCGGAAGAGATCCGCAAACTGGCCGAACAGAGCGGGAAAGCGTCGGAGGAGGCGTCGGTGCTGGTGGCCACGCTGGCCGGGCAGATGGAACGGGCCACGCGCCAGATGGATCGCGGGCGCTCAATGGTGGCCGACGTGGAAGGGCTCTCGGAGTCGGCGCGGGATGCGATGGCGCAGGTCGTCGACTCGTCGCGTTCGGCCGCGACCTGGGCCAAGCGCATCGCGGAGGTCTCGCGCGCGCAGGAAGACGCGGTGGGCGGCGTGCGCGACCGCATCGCCCGCATCGCCGAGATCTCGGGGCGCAACCGGGAGGGGGCGGCCCAGGTGGCGGGAACGGCCGAGTCGCAGGCGCGCTCGGTGCACGAAGTGGAAGAGTCGACGCGGGAGTTGCGCGAACTCGCCACCTATCTCGCCGACCTGGCCCGGCGCCTCACGCGACTCACGCAGGGCTGAAATTGACCGCCTTTCACGCCACCGGTAGGTTGCGACGTCGTGCCTACTGCCGCTGATCCCACCTCACGCGAGGTCGCGCCGAGCGACCCGTTGCTTCCGCCCTGGGCCCAGGTCGGTGAGCGACGTCGCGCGCACATCGCGCGGGTGACGTCGCTGCTCGATCGCTGGAGCGATGCGCTGCACCTGACGCCCGCCGAGCGGCAGGTGTGGCACGATGCGGGGCGGTACCACGATGCGCTGCGCGACGCCCCGCTCGAGCAGTTGCGGCTGGCGGTTCCCGATCCCTCGCTCCCCGACAGCGTGCTGCACGGGCCGGCGGCGGCGCTGCGGCTGGCGGCTGAGGGGGAGTCGCGTCCCGAGCTGCTCGAGGCGATTCGCTGGCACACGCTCGGCAATCCCGAGTGGGGGCGCGTGGGGCGGGCGCTCTTCATGGCCGACTATCTCGAACCGGGGCGCCCGTTCTCGCAGGCCGATCGCGCCTTCCTGGCGTCGCACGTGCCGCTCGACTTCGATGGGGTCTTTCGGCAGGTCGTGCGGCAGCGCATCGAGTGGACGCTGCGCGAGGGGAAGACGATCTTCCCCGAGACCGCCGCCCTGTGGAATCGCGTGCGATGAAGCGCGGCCCCGTGGTGCTGGGAGGGGTGGCCCTCGTGGCAGTGGCTGCCGGTGCCTGGTGGATGTTCGCGCGAGGACCCGCGGGCGGCGAGGCGACGCGCCCCGTGCAGGGGGCCCCGGTCCAGCGCCTCGTCCCGGTGGAGACGCGGATCCGCGTGGAAGTGCTCAACACGACCAGCACGCGCGGCGTGGCGCGACGCGTCTCGCTGTACCTGCGTGATGCGGGTTTCGACGTGGTCCGCTATGCGGGCGAGGGGCCGGCGCGCGACTCCACCCTCGTACTGGATCGCACCGGGCACCCCGAATGGGCGCAGCTCGTGAGCAAGGCGTTAGGCGGGGCCGCGATCGAGGCGCGCCCCGACAGCTCACGCTACGTCGACATCACCGTGCTGGTCGGCCGCGTGGTGCGCACGCCGCCGGAGGCGTTCTACCCGTAGCTGTCCGCACGCCGCGGCGATGTCCTTCCCGCGGCTCTTGCGAATGGCGACCTCCACCTGGTGGCGCTTGAGCTGTGCGGCAAACGCCCGAATGCCGGCCGCGGTGGTGGGGGTGAAGTCGCCGGCCCCTCCCGGGTGCAGCGGGATCAGGTTGACGAAGGCACCGCAGCGCCGCGCCAGCGCCGCCAGCAGGTCGGCGTGCTGCGGTGCGTCGTTGACCCCGCCGAGCATCACGTACTCGAAGGTCACGCGCCGGTCGAAATCCGCGGCGGCCTTCACCACGTCGTCGAGCGGGTACTTCACGTTGATCGGCATGAGCGATCGGCGGAGCGCGTCGCTCGGGGCGTGGATGGAGATCGCGAGGCGGAACTGCTCGGGGCGCTGCGAGAGGGCGATGATCCCGGGGAGGACGCCAACCGTGGAGACGGTGATGTGGCGCGCCCCGATCCCGAACCCGTCCGGGGCGTTGAGGATGGTGAGCGTCTTGTCGACCGCCTCCCAGTTCATCAGCGGCTCCCCCATCCCCATGAAGACGATGTTCGTGGGGCGAATGGGGGGATCGAGGAGCGCCAGTTCGCGCACCTGCCCGGCGATCTCGTGAACCGCCAGGTTGCGGGCAAAGCCCATCACCCCGGTCGCGCAGAAGGCGCACTGCAGCGCGCAGCCGGCCTGCGACGAGATGCAGAAGGTCATGCGATCGCCGTCGGGGATGGCGACCGTCTCGATCGACTGCCCGTCGGTGAGCGTGAAGAGAAACTTCTCCGTCCCATCGCTCGACGACTGGCGCGTGGACAGCGTGAGGCCGGGAAGCACGAACGCCTCGTCCAGCGCGGTGCGCAGCGCCTGTGGGAGGGTGGTGACCTCCTGAAACGAGCGAACGGGGGCCTGCCACAGCACCGGGACGAGCTGCTTGAGGCGATACGCCGGCTCGCCGCGGGCGGCCAGGAAGGCGGCCAAGGCGTCGGCGGACTGCGCGGGGGTGAGGTCGAGGAGGTTGATCCGCCCCTCCGCGTTGTCCAAGACAAGGTGTGACATGTGGTTGAGCTTATCGGGTCGAGGGTGGCCGGGTCAACTCGTCGCCTACCACGGTGGCGGGCCGAAACGTAGATTCCGCCTGCACTTCCGACGTCCAGCCGCCGTCTCGTTCCGTCGAGACGAGGGCGCGTCCGCTTTCGCCCATGCCACCCTCTCGCGTCCATCAGTCCGTGACCTCGTGCCGTCGTCGTTGTGCCGCGCGTCGCGGTGGGCGCCGGACGTCACGCTGGGCACACCCGGAATGAGCGATGCCCGCCGCTGGGCGCCGAGCGCGGTCTGGGGGATGGTCATCCTCATCGCCACGTCGATCCCAGGCAGTGCGATTCCCGAGGGGCCGAGCATTCCCGGCATCGACAAGGTGGTGCACGGGCTGCTGTACGGCGTCTTGGGGTGGGTGGTGGGGCGCGCGTTGACCGAGGGGCGCGGTCGTCGGTCGTGGCAGGTGTGGGGGCGGGCGGTGGTAGTGATGACGGGTTTGGCGGCGGCAGACGAGTGGCATCAGCAGTGGATTCCCGGTCGCGGCGCCGATGCGCTGGACTGGGTGGCCGACGTGGCAGGGGTCACGCTCGGCGCCTCACTTTCGCGAGCGGCGCAGGTGCGCCGGGAGACCAGGTCGTGACGAGTTCGAACCCGATGGCCACTGCCTTACGGACCCACCTGTGCGGCGCCCTTCGTGAGGCGCACGTGGGGCAACGCGTGCGCGTTGGAGGGTGGGTGCACCGCACGCGCAATCTCGGGGGACTCGTCTTCGTGGACCTGCGCGACCGCGCCGGACTGTTGCAGGTCTCGTTCGCGCCGGGGACGGCGACCGCCGACGCGTTGCAGGTGGCGGAGCGCCTGACGCCGGAGACGGTCGTGCTCATCGAGGGGGAGGTCGTCGCGCGTCCGCCGGAAGGACACAATCCGGAGCTCGAGACGGGGGCCGTCGAACTGCGCGCCACGTCAGCGCGCGTGGTGGGGCCGGCGCTGACGCCGCAGATCCCGGTGGCGCGCGGCAAGGGCGAGAAGCTCGCCGCCGAGGAGTTGCGCCTGAAGTATCGTGTGCTCGACCTGCGGCGCCCGGAGCTGCAGGCCAACCTGGTCATGCGCCACCGCCTGCTGCAGACGTCGCGGCGGGTCATGAGCGACCTGGGCTTCCTCGAAATCGAGACGCCGATCCTCACCAAGCCGACGCCCGAAGGGGCACGCGACTTCCTGGTGCCGAGCCGCGTGCATCGTGGCGAGTTCTACGCACTGCCGCAGTCGCCGCAGATCTACAAGCAGCTGCTGATGGTGGCCGGGTATGATCGCTACTTCCAGATCGCCCGCTGCTTCCGCGACGAGGACCTGCGCGCCGATCGCCAGCTCGAATTCACGCAGATCGACCTCGAGGCGAGCTTCGTGAGTGCGCAGGACGTGCAGGACGTGGTGGAGGAGGTGCTGGTGGCGCTCTGGCAGGACGGCGGGCACGCGATCGCGCGTCCCTTCCCGCGCCTGACGTGGAAGGAGGCGATGGAGCGTTTCGGCGTCGACAAGCCGGACCTTCGCTTTGCCCTGGAGATCGAGGACCTGACGTCGCACGTGGGGAGCGACGCGGCCCCCTTCGTCACGGAGGCGTTAGGCGCCGGCGGTCGCGTGCGCGGGTTGCGCGTGGCGGCGGGCGCGGACGCGTCGCGCAAGGAGATCGACGGCTTCGCGGCGGCGGCCAAGGACGCCAAGGCGGGGGGGCTCATCTGGGCCAAGCGCACCGAGGCGGGGTGGGAAGGGCAGGGTGTCAAGGCGATCGGCGCCAGTGCGCTGGAGAAGCTCGGCGGGGCGGTTGGCGACTTGCTGCTGGCGGTCGTGGGCCAGGACGAGGTGACGTCGCCCGCGCTGCACGCGGTGCGCTCGGCGGTGGTCAAGCGCCCCGGCGTTCCGATGCTCACGGCGCATGCGTTCTGCTGGGTCGTCGACTTCCCGCTGTTCGAGCACGATGCCGAGACGGGACAGCACGTCCCGGCGCACCATCCGTTCACTTCGCCGCACGCCGACGACTTCGCCTTCCTCGAGAGCGATCCGGGGCGGTGTCGCGCGCAGCACTACGACGCGGTGTACAACGGCAACGAACTGGGCAGCGGCTCGATCCGCATCACCGACCCGGCCATCCAGGCGCTCATCTTCCGCCTGCTGGGGATTGGGGAAGAGGAGCAGGCGCGCCGATTCGGCTTCCTGCTCGACGGGCTGGCGGCCGGCGCGCCGCCGCACGGCGGCTTCGCGTTGGGTTTCGACCGCATCGCCATGCTGCTGGCCGGGGCGCCGTCGCTGCGCGACGTGATCGCCTTCCCCAAGACGACGGCGGCGCGTGCGCTGTTCGAGGGGGCGCCGACGCAGGTCAAGCCGGAAGACCTGACGGCGCTGCACCTGTCGATCACCGACTGACGCCGCCGCCACATCGCCCCCGCCTCACCTCACCGACTGACCGCGACGATTCGTGCCTGACGAGACGATCACGCACCGCCTCAATGCCGAAGGGGCCGACCCGCTCACGCTGGCCGGCGTCAACGACGTCAACCTCGTGGAGCTGCAACGGGTCACCGGCGCGCGCGTGGCCATGCGCGGGGACATCCTGACCATCAGCGGGGGGGCCGACACGGTGGAGCGTGCCGTCGCGGTCGCCACGCGGATGATCGACACGGCGCGCCAGCGCGGGACGCTCGACGCCGACGACGTGCTGCGCATGACGCTGGATGCGTCGCGCGACGGGGAGGAGGCGGACGTTCGCATCGCCCTGCCCGGCGTGCGCCGCCTCATCCAGCCCAAGACGCCGGGACAGGCGGCGTACCTCAAGGCGATCGCCGAGAACGACATCGTCATCGGGATCGGACCGGCGGGGACGGGGAAGACCTACCTCGCCGTTGCCGCGGCCGTCGACGCCCTCTCGCGCAAGCGGGTCAAGCGCATCATCCTTGCCCGGCCGGCCGTGGAGGCGGGGGAGAGCCTCGGCTTCCTGCCGGGCGACCTGCAGGCCAAGGTCGATCCGTACCTGCGACCGCTGTACGACGCGCTCGAGGACATGATGCCGATGGAGCGCATGCAGAAGGCGCTGGAGACGCGCGTCATCGAGATCGCCCCGCTGGCGTACATGCGCGGGCGCACGCTCAACGACGCCTTCGTCATCCTCGACGAGTCACAGAACGCCACCAACGCGCAGATGAAGATGTTCCTCACGCGCCTGGGAGCGAATTCCAAGACAGTCATCACCGGCGACAAGACGCAGATCGACCTGCCCAAGCGGGAGGAGTCGGGGCTGCTGCAGATCGAACGCATCCTGTCTCACATCGACGGGATCGCGATGCACTACCTGACCGACGTGGACGTGGTGCGGCATCGCCTGGTGCGCGAGATCATCCGGGCGTACGCCGAAGACTTGGGCGCCTGAGGCGCATGGACGACGACCCTTCTCCTGCAGCAACGGCCGGACGGGCGCGTGCGCCGCGACACGCGGGGCGCGATGTCCGCGTGTCGAGCACGATCGGGCGGCTGCCGCTGTCCCGTGACCGGGTGGCGGCGATCGCCAACGAGGTGTTGCGGGGCGAGCGCACGCGTCACGCCTTGCTCACCGTCACCTTCGTGAGCGACCGGGAGATGGCGCGGCTCAACCAGCGCCACCTCGGGCACCGCGGGACGACCGACATCATCACCTTCCAGCACGCGGCCGTGGCCCCCGGGGCGCCGGTGGTGGGAGACGTCTACATCTCCGCAGCGGTGGCACGGCAGAATGCCGCCGACGCCGGCTGCCCGTGGCGCGAGGAAGTGGCGCGGCTGGTCGTGCACGGCGTGCTGCACACGCTTGGATGGGACCACCCCGCGGGTGAGGAGCGGCTGCGCGCCCCGATGTGGCGCCGTCAGGAGCAATGGGTGGCGCGCCTCAGGCGGGGCGGCGCATGGTGACGCTCGTCGCCTGGGGGACCGCGTTCCTGGCGGCGCTGGTCGCGGCGCTGTGCGCGGCGGCGGACGGGGCGATGCTCGCCCTCGACCCGGAGTCGTCGCTGTCGCCCGCCTTGCGCGCGCTGTACGACCGCCGCGAACGCACGCACCGGGCGGTGGCGTTCGCGCGCGTGATGGCGCAGCTCACGGGGGGCGTGAGCGTCGCCATCGCCCTCGACCTAGCCGCGCGCTCGCGACGCGACGCGCTGCTGCTCGGGTTGCTGGCCGCGCTCCTTCTCGTGGGTCTCACCGAGTCGCTGGCGCGCAGTACGGGGAGTGTGGGGGGCGAGCGAACGGCGGCCCGCCTCCATGGCTTCATTCGCACCGTTGAGCGGCTGTTGCAGCCGATTGCCGCGCTCGGCGGGTGGATCGACGCGACGTTGCACCGCCTCTTGCCGCCACCGCACGACGCCGACGAGGAACGCGAGGCGACCGCCGAGCAGTTCATGCAGGTCGTGGCGGCGGAGGCGGAGGTCACCAAGGAGGAACGCGGGCTCCTCAACAGCGTCTTTCGCCTGGGCGAGACCGAAGTGCACGAACTCATGGTCCCGCGCGTCGACATGGTGGGGCTCGACCGGGAGACGCCGTGGTCGGAGGTGGTGGACCGCGTGCGCAGCTCGGAGCACGCGCGCATCCCCGTGTACCGCGAGACGATCGACGACGTGATCGGCATCCTCTTCGCCAAGGACCTCCTTCCGGCCATCCTGGCCGACGACGTCCCGGACGACTGGACGACATTGCTGCGCCCTCCCGTCTTCATCCCGGGGGCCAAGAAGGCCGATGCGCAGCTGCGCGACTTCCAGTCGAGTGGCATGCACATCGCCATCGTCGCCGACGAGTTCGGGGGGACGGCGGGGCTCATCACGATCGAGGACGTGCTCGAGGAGATCGTCGGTGACATTCGCGACGAATCGGACGAGGAGGAGCCGCCGATCGAGCGCGACGGTGGCACACGCTTCTGGATGTCGGCACGCCTGACGCTCGACGAGGTGTCGGAGGTGCTGGGCGCCGACCTGCGGCACGAGCAGGTGTCGACGTTAGGCGGGCTGGTATACGAGGTGCTGGGGCGCGTGCCGCGCGCTGGCGAGCAGCTGACGCTGCCGGGCTTTCGCGTGGTGGTCGAGCGCGTGGTGCGCCGTCGCGTGCAACGGGTCTACCTGGAACGCCTGACGGAGGCCGAGCCGGCCGAGTGGACGGGCGAGGACGCGGACGCATGAGCAACGCCTCGCTCCTGATCGTGACGATCGGCATCGTGGCGTGCCTCACCGCGGCGGCCACCGCGGTGCGCTCGGTGAGCCGCATCTGGCTCCGGCACTGGGTGGAGCGCCGCCTGAGCGGCGCGCAGACGGCCGCACTCTACCTCGAGCGCCCCCAGCGCTTGCTCCTGGCGGCGTCCACCGGGGTGGCGATGGTCGTGTTCGTGGCCGGCACCTTCATCGCCACGGCGGTGCAGGGAGGCGTGCTGGCCCATGCGCGAGCCATCGTGCTCTACGCGCTCGCCTTGCTCCTGCTCGGGCAGCTCGTCCCGCGCGCGGTCGCTCGGCGCTGGTCGAGCGTCCTCATCCCGGTGCTCCTGCCGCTGCTGCGCGTGGCGGAGTTCGTCTTCATGCCGCTCCTGCTGCTCGCCCGGACGCTGACCGGCGAGTCGCGCCGCGATGCGTCGGAACAGCAGCATACCGACGCCGAGGCGCTCGAGGAGTTGCTACGCGAGGGGGAGCTGGAGGGGGTCGGGGAGCACACCGAGATCGCCATCATCGAAGGGGTCGTGCAGTTTGGTGAGAAGACGCTGCGAGAGGTGATGACGCCGCGAAAGGACGTCTTCGCGCTCAGCGTCGCGACGCCGGCGATCGAGGTGGCGCGACAGGTCGCGCAGTCGCGGTACTCGCGCGTCCCGATGTACGGGGAGTCGCTTGACGACGTGAAGGGGATGCTGCACGCCTTCTCCCTGCTCGAGATGGAGGGTGACATCCTGCCGCCCTTGCGCCCGGTGACCTTCGCGACCGACGGGATGCCGTGCAACGACTTCCTCTTCACGATGATTCGCGGGCGATCGCACCTGGCGGTGGTGCGCGACGACAGTGGCGCGACGGTCGGGATCGTGACGCTCGAGGACCTGCTGGAAGAACTCGTGGGTGACATTCGCGACGAGCATGACGAGCCCGTGACGCCGGCCGTGCCGCTCCCGTCTCCTGAACAGCCGCGCGCGCCGCGCGCCTGACGACCTGCCTCCCGCCTTCCTCGTGCCCCCCGTCGCGCCTCCCCTCACTCCCGTACTCGAACGGCTCCTGGCCGATTTCGACGCGCGCAAGCCGGCGGCGCTCGCGCGCGTCGTCAGCATGGTCGAGAACCAGCGCGACGGCTTCGACGCGCTGCTCGCCGCGCTGCATCCGCGCATCGGGCGCGCCCGTCGCATCGGGATCACCGGTCCCCCGGGGGCCGGGAAGAGCACGCTCACGACGCGGCTCACGCGCGCCTATCGCGAGGCTGGACTGACGGTCGGGATCGTGGCCGTCGACCCCACGTCGCCCTTCACGGGCGGGGCGCTGCTCGGCGACCGCATTCGCATGGAAGAGGTGGCGCTCGACCCCGGGGTCTTCATCCGATCGCTGGCCACCCGGGGGTCGTTAGGCGGCCTGTCGTCGTCCACGCGCGTCGTGGCCGACGTGCTCGACGCCTTCGGCTTCGATCGCATCCTCCTCGAGACCGTGGGGGTCGGCCAGAGTGAACTCGACATCGCGCGCGCCGCGGAGAGCACGCTGGTGGTCCTGGTCCCCGAATCGGGCGACTCGATCCAGACGCTCAAGGCGGGGCTGATGGAGATCGCCGACCTGTTCGCGGTGAACAAGGCCGACCGTCCCGGGGCCGATCGGGTGCGAAACGACATCGAGCTGATGCTGGGCATGCGCTCGGGGCTCGCGCTCACGCACGCCACCGCGCATCACGGCGTCGACCTGGGCGCGATCAACAACCCCGGGCGTGCGGCACGCGCCGCGGCCACCGGTGAGCAGGAGGAGCACTGGGTGCCGCCGGTCCTGCGGACGGTGGCGTCGAAGGGCGAGGGGATCGCCGAGCTGATCGACGCGCTCGACCGGCACTTCCGCTATCTTGGGGCCAGCGGGGAGTTGACGAGGCGACGTCGCGCGCGGTGGCGGGAGCAGATCCTCGAAGTCGCGGAGCAGCGGCTTCGTCGTCGTGTATGGGGCGACGCGGGCATCCAGGCGTTCATCGAGGCGGCGCTCCCGGACGTCGAGGCAGGAACCAGCACGCCGTTTGGCATCGCCGACGAGCTGTTGCGGCGCGGTGCCGGCATCCTAACGAGGACGGTCACATGACATCGACGCGCGACCTGACGGAAACGGTACGCGAGCAGCAGGACGAGCTCGATCGCCTGCGCGCCGAGGTAGAACGCTGGCGAGCGCGCTATGAGAAGGGCGAGAAGCGCGAGCTCGCGTTCGTGAACTCGGACAAGGAAGTCGACCCGGTCTATACCCTGCTCGACGTCCTGCCCGGCGACCCCCTGGCGCTCCCGCTGCCGGGCGACTTTCCGTACACGCGTGGCATCCATCCGACCGGCTACCGCGGGCGACTCTGGACGATGCGCCAGTTCGCGGGCTTCGGGACCGCGAAGGAGACCAACCAGCGCTTCAAGTTCCTCCTCGAGCACGGGCAGACGGGGCTCTCCACCGCCTTCGACTTCCCGACGTTGATGGGGTACGACTCCGACCACGCGCGGTCGGAGGGCGAAGTGGGGAAGACCGGGGTCGCGATCTCGTCGCTCGCCGACATGGAGACGCTGTTCGAGGGGATCCCGCTCGACCAGGTCTCGACGTCGATGACGATCAACGGCCCGGCGGTGATCCTCTTCTGCTTCTACGTGGCGGCGGCGGAGAAGCAGGGGGTGCGCCCCGACCAGATCATGGGGACGGTCCAGAACGACATCCTCAAGGAGTACATGGCGCAGCACGCGTGGGTCTATCCCATCGAGCCGGCGTTGCGCCTGATCGTCGACCTGTTCGAGTGGGGCGCCACCAACACCCCCAAGTGGAACACCGTCTCCATCAGCGGCTACCACATCCGTGAGGCGGGGGCGACGGCGGCGCAGGAGCTGGCGTTCACGCTGGCCAACGGCTTCACGTATGTGGAGCGCGGGATGGCGCGCGGGCTGGACGTCGATGCCTTCGCCCCGCGGTTGTCGTTCTTCTTCGACATCCACAACGACTTCTTCGAGGAGATCGCCAAGCTGCGTGCGGCGCGCCGCATCTGGGCCAAGCGCCTCAAGCAGCAGTACGGCGCGAAGGACCCGCGCTCGTGGATGCTGCGCTTCCACAGCCAGACCGCGGGGGTGACGCTCACGGCCCAGCAACCGATGAACAACGTCGTGCGCGTGGCCTACCAGGCCATGGCCGCGGTGCTGGGCGGGACGCAGTCGCTGCACACCAACTCGATGGATGAGACGCTGGCGCTCCCGACCGAGGAGGCGGTGCAGGTGGCGCTGCGCACGCAGCAGGTGCTGGCCTACGAGACGGGCGTGCCTAACGTGAGCGACCCGCTGGGCGGCTCCTACTACGTCGAGGCGTTGACCGACCAGCTGGAGCAGGCGGCGGAGGCGATCTTCGCCGAGATCGAGAGCCAAGGCGGGGTGGTGAAGGGGATCGAGCAGGGGTGGTTCCAGCGCAAGATCGCCGAGAGCGCGATGCGCCAGCAGTGGGAGATCGAGCAGCATCGGCGCCTCGTGGTCGGCGTCAACGAGTTCGTCACCCAGGAACCCGAGCTGTCGATCCCGGTGCTGCGCGTGGGGAAGGAAGCCGACGAGACGCAGCGCGTGCGACTGGCCGAGCTGCGCGCCAGGCGCGACAACGCCCTGGTCGAGTCGCGGCTCACCGCACTGCGCGAGGCTGCGCGATCGAACGCCAACATGATTCCGTACATCCTGGACTGCGCGCGCGCGTACTGCACGCTGTACGAGATTCGCGCCGCGATGGAAGAGGTCTTCGGGGCGTATCGCGAGCCGGTGTTCTTTTGAGCGACCGCGGAAGACGGGAAGACGGGAAGACGAGAAGACGAGATAACGGTCAGTCGGGGGCCGAAGGACGGCGTGGAGGCGAGCGACGCGGTTCCATCTCGTCTTCCCGTCTTCCCGTCCCCCCGTCTTCGCAAGAGTGGTGGGCGTCGTACTTCGATGCGCAGTACCTGCTCGAGTACGAGCCGATCTTCACGTTGCAGAAGGACCGGCAGGAGGTCGCGC
Organism: Gemmatimonadota bacterium; assembly: GCA_016719105.1. Classification (NCBI taxonomy): domain Bacteria; kingdom Pseudomonadati; phylum Gemmatimonadota; species Gemmatimonadota bacterium. The sequence continues at coordinate 668,102 of JADKAQ010000001.1, forward strand.
GATTGGTGGACGTGTTGCAGCTGCCGGTGGGCGCGCGCATCCTCGACGTGCCATGCGGGCAGGGGCGACACGCGCACCTGCTGGCCGAGGCGGGCTACAACGTGGACGGACTCGACTACTCGGCGCACCTGCTCGACCGTGCCAAGGCTCGAGGGACCGGCAAGACGCTGCGCTACACCCGCGGCGACATGCGCGCGCTTCCGGCGCGCTGGAGCGGGCGCTTCGACGCGGTGCTCAACCTGTTCACCTCGTTTGGCTTCTTCACCGATCCTAACGACGACGCCGCGGTCATCCGGGAGTTCGCGCGGGTGCTCACGCCTGGCGGGGTGCTGATCTGGCACGGAGGGAGCCGCGACGGCGTGATGGCGCGTTTCCTGTCCAAGGACTGGTGGATGTCGAACGATGGAACGATGGTCGCGCACGAACGGTCGTTCGACGCGCTCTCGGGCATCCTCTCCATTCGGTCGACCTTTCGTGGCCCCAAGGTGAAGGGCGAACGCGAGCACCGGATCCGCCTGTACACGGCGACACGACTGGCCGAGTTGTGTGCCGCCGCCGGGTTGATCGTGGAGCAGGCGTTCGACGCGTTCTCGGAGCGCCCGCTGCGGCGCCGGTCGAGCGAGATGCTCCTGGTCGCGCGGAAGGAATGAGCGGCACACGCACGCCCTGCCGGGGCTCCAACGCGACGGCTAGCTTACCCGTTGCGTCGCGGGGCGTCCTTTCCGAGTGGTCATCCCTGCGGCGCGGCGAGTGGTCGCGCGCCTTTCGTCCCCTTCACGCGCCTGCGCCCTGCGCGGCGTTTCCGACATGTCCCGACCCATTCGCGTCCTGATTGCCAAGCCGGGCCTCGACGGCCACGATCGCGGTGCCAAGGTGGTGGCCGCCTCGCTCCGTGACGCTGGCATGGAAGTGATCTACACCGGACTGCACCAGACGCCGGAGATGATCTCCACCGCTGCCATCCAGGAAGACGTCGACGTGGTGGGACTGTCGATCCTGAGTGGCGCCCACATGACGCTCTTCCCGCGCGTGCGCCAACTGCTCGTCGATGCGGGGCGCGAGGACATCCTGATCACGGGCGGCGGGATCATCCCGAAGGAAGACATGGAGTCGCTGCGCGCGCTCGGCATCGGGGAGCTGTTCGGGCCCGGGACGCCGACGTCGGCGCTGGTGGAGTACATCCGGCGGTGGTTCCAGGCCAAGCAGCCGGTCGCATGACGTCTCGACTTCGCGCGCTGAGTGCGCAGGTCCGCGAGCTCGAGGCGACGTTGCGAGCGGGCGGCGGCGCCGACAAGGTCGCCAGGCAGCACAAACAGGGAAAGCTGACGGCGCGGGAGCGCATCGCGCTGCTGTGCGACGAGGGGGCGCCCTTCGTCGAGATCGGGTTGCTGGTCGCGTACGACGACTACGAGGGGCAGGCTCCGGGGGCAGGGGTCGTGACGGGGATCGGGATCGTGCACGGCCGCGAAGTGGTGATCATTGCCAACGATGCGACGGTGAAGGCCGGCTCGTGGTGGCCGGAAACGATCAAGAAGATGCTGCGTGCGCAGGAGATCGCGATGCGCTGCCGCATCCCGATCATCTATCTCGTCGACTCGGCGGGGGTGAACCTGCCGTACCAGGGAGGCGTCTTCCCCGGTCAGTATGGCGCGGCGCGCCTGTTCCACTACAACTCGATCATGCGCCGGTACCTCCGCGTGCCGCAGATCGCCGCGGTGATGGGGCCATGCATTGCGGGCGGGGCGTATCTGCCGGCGCTGAGTGACGTGATCCTGATGGTGAAGGGGACGTCGTTCATGGGGCTGGGCGGGCCGAACCTGGTCAAGGGGGCGACGGGGCAGACGATCGACGGGGAGACGTTAGGCGGCGCGACGGCGCACACGGAAGTGAGCGGCGTGGCGCATTATGCGCTGGACGATGATGCGGCGTGCCTGGCGAAGATCCGGGAGTTGGTGGAGCGGTTGCCGAGGGGGGGCGCGGGGGGCCCCCCCCAACAACACGATGTCACCGCCTCCGCGGCCGACCGTCATCATTCCGTTGCCGCCCGTACCGAATCCGCGGCACAGGGACACGCGCTCTACGACCTCCTCCCCGCCGACCACCGCATGTCGTACGACATGCACACGGTCCTGCGGGCCATCCTCGACGACGGGGAACTCGACGAGTTCCAGCCCAACCTCGCCAAGGAGATGATCTGCGGCGACGGACGCATCGAGGGGATCCAGGTCGCGATCATCGCCAACCAGCGCGGCCTCATCAAGGGACGCCCCGGCGAGAAGCCGCGCTTCGGCGGAATCGTCTACGCCGAGAGCGCGGAGAAGGTGGCGTACTTCATCGATCGCTGCGATCGGCAGGGGATCCCCATCCTCTTCGTTCAGGACGTCTCCGGCTTCATGGTGGGGGCCGAGGCCGAACACGAGGGGATCATTCGGGCCGGCGCGCGGTTCGTGGAAGCGATGGCCTGCGCCCGCGTCCCCAAGTTGGTGCTGACGGTCAATCACGCCTCGGGCGCCGGCTACTACGCCATGGCGGGTCAGGGCTTCGATCCCGACTTCATCTTTTCATGGCCCACCGGGCGCATGGGGGTGATGGAAGGGGAAGCGGCGATCCAGGCCGTCCACGGGAATGCGCTCGACGCGGCCAAGAAGGCGGGGGCGCCCGTATCGCCCGAGGTGCAGGCCTCGGTCGACGAGATGCGTGCCGACTACGAACACCAGCTCGATGCGCGATACGCCGCTGCCCGCGGCTTTGTCGATGCCATCGTCCACCCCGAGGAGACGCGTCAAGTGCTCGGCGTCGCCCTTCGCGCGTCGTTGCACAACCCCGGGCCGCACATCGGGGCCTTTGTGCTCCCGCCTCAACCGGAGATTGCACGGTGAAACAGCTCGTACGAGTCGCCTCGGGACAGGGCTTCTGGGGTGACTGGCTAGAGGCTCCGCGCCGCCAGGTCGAAGGCGGTCAGGTCGACTACCTCATGCTCGACTATCTGGCCGAAGTCACGATGTCGATTCTCCAGAAGCAGAAGGAGCGCGACCCGAAGATGGGGTATGCGCGCGACTTCATCGGGGCGATCGAGTCGGTGCTGCCGGGCATCGTGGAGCGCGGGGTGAAGGTGATCGCCAACGCCGGCGGGGTGAATCCGCGGTCCTGTGCCGACGCGCTCCTCGAGCTCGCCGATCGGAAGGGGGTGCGCGGGAAGCTGGCGTTAGGCGTCGTGACCGGTGACGACCTGCTCCCACGCCTGGACGAACTCATGGCACAGGGGCACGCGCTGGCCAACATGGACACCGGCGAGCCACTCGCGCTCGTCCGCGACCGCGTCCTCTCGGCCAACGCCTACATCGGCTCCACGCCCATCATCGAGGCGTTAGGCAAGGGGGCCAACATCGTCATCACCGGTCGCTCGACCGATACCGCGTTGACGATGGCGCCGCTGCGCTACGAGTTCGGCTGGGGCCCCACGGAGTGGGACAAGCTGGCCGCGGGGATCATCGCCGGCCACATCATCGAATGTGGCGCCCAGTGCTCGGGGGGCAACTGCCTCAAGGACTGGGACACGATCCCCGACGTCTGGAACGTCGGCTACCCGATCGTGGATGCCCGTCCCGACGGCACCTTCGAGATCTGCAAGCACGACAACACCGGCGGGCGCATCGACGTCTCCACCGTCACCGAACAGTTGGTGTACGAGATGGGCGATCCGCACGCCTACATCACCCCCGACGTCGTGGCCGATTTCACCTCGATCCACCTCGAGCCGGCCGGCGAGAACCGCGTGCGCGTCTTCGGGATCACGGGACGCGAAGCCACCGACAAGCTCAAGGTGTCGATCGCCTATCGCGCCGGCTACAAGGCCGTCGGGACGCTCGTCTACGCCTGGCCCGACGCGCTGCGCAAGGCGGAGGCAGCCGACCAGATCCTGCGCCGCCGCCTGGAGTACCTCGGCCTCTCGTTCGACACGATCGTCACCGAGTTCGTCGGGGTGAGCGCCACGCACGGTCCGCTCTCGGGCGATCATCGCGACGCCCCCGAGGTGCAACTCCGGGTTGGGGTGCGCGGACAGGACAAGGCGATGGTCGAGCGCTTTACGCGCGAACTCATCCCCATGGTGCTCAACGGGCCGCCGAGCGTGACGGGCTTTGCCGCCGGGCGCCCCAAGGTAGAGGAGATCGTCGCCTACTGGCCGGCGCTCATCGACAAGTCCGTCGTCACGACGCAGGTGGAGGTGGTGCGATGAAGGTCCGACTGCTCGACCTCGCCCATGCCCGTTCCGGCGACAAGGGGGACACGGCCAACGTCGGCGTGATCGCCCTCAAGCCGGAGTGGTTCCCGTTGCTCGCGCGCGAACTCAGCGTGGCGCGCGTGACGGAGCACTTTCGCGGCGTCATCACCGGCGGCGTGCAGCGCTACGAACTGCCCAACCTCAAGGCGATCAACTTCCTGTTGCACGGTGCGCTGGACGGCGGGGGCACGCTCTCGCTCAAGACCGACGCGCAAGGGAAGGTCTTCTCCACGGCCATGCTGCGCATGGTGCTCGACATTCCTGACGCCGAGGCCAAGGCGTTGGGGCTGCCGGCCGCACCGTAGGCGACCGTGGAGTCCGCGACGATGAGCACGCTGACCAAGGTGAAGCTCGGGCTCACGCTCATCGGGCTCATTCTGTTTGCGTACGGCGCCCGGATGGACGTTGCGACCATCCGTTCGATCGGCATCGGCTTCGTGGCGGTGGCGTGGGCAATGCGCTTCGTGCGGCGCGTGCACCCTCCACAGAGCCCGACGGAATAGGACGCCGGGGGGAGCGGGGCGCGTAGGCGCTCCCCCCGCGGTTCAGCAGATGCGCGGGAGTTGTTCCCCGATCTGCATCGTGATCACGCGACTCGCGCCGATCCCGGTGCGCCCGATCAACATCCCCGGATGCTGGTCGGTCACCTCGCCGATGATCGCCGCATCGGCACCGAGCGGATGCGCGCGCAACGCCTGGAGTGCCGCCTGCGCGGTGTTCCCCGGGACGATGGCCAGCAGCTTTCCCTCATTGGCCACGAAGTAGGGGTCGAGGCCGAGCAGTTCGCACGCCGAGCGGACCTGCGGCTTGACGGGGACGTCATCCTCTCGCACGACCATCCCCACCTTGGCTTCGCTGGCGATCTCGTTGAGCGCCGAGGCAAGGCCGCCCCGCGTGGGGTCACGCAACACGTGCACGTCAGGGACGGCGGCCAGGAGGGCCGCGACCAGCGTGTGCAGCGACGCACAGTCGCTCTCGATGGTCGTCTCGAACTCCAGCCCCTCACGCACGCTCATGATGGCCATGCCATGGTCGCCTAACGTCCCGCTCAACAGGATCGCATCACCCGGGCGGGCGCGCTGCGGGGCGATGTGCACCCCCTCGGCAATGAGGCCGATGCCCGATGTATTGATGTAGACACCGTCACCACGCCCGCGCTCGACCACCTTGGTGTCGCCGGTCACGATGGTGACCCCGGCGGCGCGTGCCGCCGCCGCCATGTCGGTCACGATGCGACCCAGCGACTCCATCGGGAACCCTTCCTCGAGGATGAAGCCGGCCGACAGGTGCAAAGGCGTCGCCCCGCTCATCGCCAGGTCGTTCACCGTCCCGTGGACCGCCAGGGCACCGATGCTCCCGCCCGGGAAGAAGAGCGGCCGGACGACAAACGAATCGGTGGAGTAGGCCAGGCGCCCCGCCGGGACCTGGACGACCGCCGAGTCGCTCATGCGGTCGAGCGCTGCATTGGAGAAGGCCGGCTTGAAGATGTGCTCCACCAGCTCCGCGGAGAGCGTCCCGCCGCCACCATGCCCCATCACGATGGCGGGGTAGTCCCGGAGCGGGAGCGGGCAGGACCAGGCACTGACGTCGAGGGGGGCAGACACGAAATGCGGGACGGGAGAGGGGAGGGGGGAGGGGGGACACGAAAGACGGGAGGGGCGTCTACGGCGCCGGGCGCGCCACGTATCCGGCGAGGGCCGTCCTACGCGTTGGCCCGTTCCAGGGTGACGAAGCGGCCGTAATTGTAGTACGCGGCACAGGCCCCCTCCGTCGACACCATGGTGGCGCCTAACGGGTTGCGTGGCGTGCACTCCTTGCCGAACGCCTCGCACTGGTTGGGCTTGATCGCCCCCTGCAGCACCTCGCCCGCGCGACACAACGTCGACTCCACGGTATTGATGTGCCCCACGTCGAAGCGCGGCTCGGCGTCGAAGTCGCGATAGGCCGCCGAGAGGCGCCAGCCGCTCTGCGGGATCGTCCCGATGCCACGCCACGCACGATCGGAGACCTCGAACACCTCCTCCAGCAGCGCCTGCGCCGGCCGGTTGCCATCGAAGGTCACCACGCGCTCGTAGGCGTTCTCCACGCGCGCCTCCCCGCTCTCGAGCTGGCGGACCGTGCGGCGAATCCCGTCCAGCACATCCAGCGGCTCGAATCCGGTGATCACGATGGGGACGTGATGCGTGCTGGCGAGGGGCGGGTACTGCCAGAAGCCCATCACGCTGCACACATGCCCCGCGGCAAGGAAGCCCTGCACCCGGTTGCTGGGGGCGCGCATGATGGCATCGATCGCCGGCGGCACGAGGACGTGCGACACGAGCATCGAGAAGTTCTGCAAGCCCTCCCTCTTCGCCAGGTGCACGGCCATCGCATTGGCCGGGGCCGTCGTCTCGAAGCCGATCCCGAAGAAGACCACCTGCTTATCGGGATTGGTCCTCGCCAGCTGCACCGCATCGAGCGGCGAGTACACGACGCGTACGTCGCCCCCCTCGCTCTTGACGCGGAACAGGTCGCGGTCGCTCCCGGGGACGCGGAGCATGTCCCCAAACGAGGTGAAGATGACCCCCGGCCTGGCGGCGATGGCCAGCGCCTTGTCGATCACCTCGAGCGGCGTGACGCACACCGGACACCCGGGGCCGTGGATCAGCTCGATCTCGGATGGGAGGAGCTGGTCGATCCCGTTGCGCAGGATGCTGTGCGTCTGCCCACCGCACACCTCCATGATCGCCCACGGCCGCGTGGTCATCGCCCGGATCTCGGCGGCCAGCCGCTGGGCAATGGCGCCGTCGCGAAACTCCGTGAGGTACTTCATGTGAGCGACGGTGGCACCGGGCACGCGTCGGGGGCCGCATACGCCTCGTCAGGCACTTCGCCGAGCTCTTCCTCCAGGATCCCCAACTCGCGGAAGTGGCGTAGCGTCTCTTGCGCCGACGCTTCGTCGATGCGCGAGATGGCGAAGCCCACATGGACGATGGCGTAGTCGCCGACGACGGCATCGGGGAGGTAGGCCAGGCAGACCTGCTTGTGGATGCCGCCGAAGTCCATGCGGCCCATGCGGGTACCACCAGTCTCGGTGATGTCGACGATGCGTCCAGGGACGGCGAGGCACATGGGAACGATCCTGAAGGAGGGGTGACGTGAAAGCTATGGCGTCGCAGCGAAACTGGCCGGCGGCGCACCCGTCGTTACCGGGGCTGGCGCGTCGTCGAGTGACCAGAGCACGACCCGGTTGTTCCCCGAGTCGGCAATCGCGAGGCGGTCGCCGTGCATCGCGATGCCATAGGGCCAGCAGAGTGTGTCGGAGGCGACCGCCTTCCAGCGATTCTCGCCGGCCGCGTCGAAGTCGACCTGCCCGAGGACTGCGGCCGCCGGCAGCTGGACTCCCTTACGCGGTAGCGAGGGCCAGACGAGGACGCGGTTGTTCGCGGTGTCGGCCACCACCAGGCGCTCGCTCCCCGAAGCGATGGCGTACGGGAAGCGCAGGCGGTGCGCCCCCTGCTTGCGATGCGGCAATTCCTCATTGGAGGAGAAGTCCTGCTGCCCCAGCACCAGCGAGGCCGCGACGTCGGCACGAGGGGATGGGGTCCACCCGAGGATGCGGTGATTGCCCGCATCGGCGATGTACAGCGTGTCTGCGTCGCCGGCCACGGCATGCGGCCACCGGAACGATCGCGCGTCGGGAGCCCCCCCGCGATTCTCGCTGTTGTCCGTGGCGCTCGGCTGTCCGAGGATCACGTGCGGGGCCTCGCCCTCGAGGGGAAGCGTCGGCCACCCCAACACGCGGCGATTCCCGGTGTCGGCGATCCAGAACCAGCCGCCCCCCATTCCCACGCCGTACGGCCAGTAGAGCGTCGTCGCGCTCACGGACTCGCCACGATTGGGCTCGCAGTCCTCGAGCGACGGCTGGCCGATGACGACATCGGCGGGCACGTACGAGGTGGTGGGCAGCGTGTGCCACACCAGCACCCGATGATGCCACGCGTCGGCCACGACCAGCTTCCCATCGATCATGGTGACGGCGGTCGGCAGGTGCAATCCGCGCGCCTTGCTGCGCCCGCCCGCCGCGGCCCCCTCGCTCTCGAAGTCCGGCTGCCCGAGCACCACGTCGGCCGGCGCGCCATCGTGCTCCGGCATGCGATGCCAGATGAGAATACGATGGTTGCCGCTGTCGGCGACGACGAGCCGCGTACCGTCGAGCCACACACCGCGCGGCGCATACATCTGCGACGCCGTCGGCGTGGCCGAGGGGAGGGCGAGTCCGAACGCCGAGTCGGCGCCGAGTCGGACGAGGGGTCTCATGCGGGGCGCAGACGAGGGGCGAGAAGCACGGCGGGGGCGGGCACGCTCACGACGGTCGCACGTGCACGATCCCGTGCTCCACGCGCAGGGGAACCGGTTCGAGCTGGGCCTGCGGTGCGGTGAGGCACTCGCCACTCAGGCAGTCGAAGCGGAAACCGTGCCACGGGCAGGTGATCGTGCGCGCCTCGCGATCGATCGTCCCACCGTCGATGGGGAGCCCGAGATGCGCGCACTCGTTGCGAAACGCCTGCACGTGCGCGTCGAGCCGGATGATCACGAGGCTCTTGCCGTCGGCGAGTTCCATGCGCACCGGCGTCCCCTCGGGCAGCGACTCGAGCGATGGTCCGGCGATCCACCCCGCATCGCGCCCCGAGCGCTGCAGCGAAACGAGCGGCATCACTTCCGGCGTCGGATCGTTGGGGACGACCTCGATCTTCGTGATCTCGGGCACCTGCTCGCGCAAGGCATCCTCGACTCCCGTGCGCAGCGTCACCGCCGACATCGAACAGCCGTTGCAGGCGCCGGAGAGGCGCACGAAGACCGTGTCGTCACGCACGTCCACCAGCTCCACGTCGCCGCCGTGCGACTGCGTGTACGTGCGCAGGCGCTCCACCACCTGCGAGACGCGCGCGCGCACGTCGGCCTTGATGATGCCGTGCATCGAGAAGAGCGCGTAGACCGCGGGGTCCTCCACCAGCGCCATCAGCACGTCGCGCGCGGCGGGATGATCCTTCATGGCCCGCACGATCTGTACGAGTCCCGCCTTGTGGAACGCCTCGACCGCTTCCTTGAGCGCGAGGGCGCGCTTGCGGTGGTCGATCGGCATGCCGCGCACGTCGGTGAGCGCGGTCTCGACGGCGCGCGCCAACTCGGCGAGATCGGGCGGCGGACTGGTCACCGCCGAACGGGGGGCGTCGGACGCCATGGCCGGGTTCACTCCGTCACCTGGAAGGCCTGTCGCTGCTCGAGCGATTCTTCAGTCTTGATGCGCAACACGACCCCGAACGCCTCGCGTGCGAGGCGTCCCAGGTAGTGTTCGATGGTCTCGCCCGTCTCACTGCCGCCGCGCGGGGCGGGGCGACGCCCCAGCGCCTGCAGGACGAAGGCCGAACCCGCCAGGTTGTCGAGCAGGAAATCGCCAAACAGTGCGACGACGAACTCGTCGAGCCAGACCCCTTCGGCGTTGGGATCCTCGCGCAAACGCGCCAATGCAGGGACGGGCCCTCCGCATCGTTGCTCGACACGATCGACGAAGCGCTCGATGGCCGCGTTGAAGAAGAAGTCGAACTGCTGCCGCGAGTGGAGCTCCATCACCCCTCCTGGGCGGCGCTCGCGTCGCGCTCATCGCTCGCGCCGACACCAGCCGCCATCTGCGCGTTGATGCGCTCCACCTGCTCGAGCAGCGCCGACGCGGCATCGTCCTCCCCGTGCCAGCTCAGGAGCTTGCGGGCTTCCGTGAGCTTCTCGATCGACGGCCCGAACATCCCCAGGTGGGCCAGCGCATTCGCCTGGTTGGCGAGCAGTCGGGCATACCCCACCGGGTCGAGCGCCTTGTTGCGTACCTCGAGCAGCGCCTCGTAGCCGTTCACCGCTTCGATCAGGTTTTCCTGCGGATGCGACGACGGGAGGTACTGCAGCGCGTTGGCCATGTTCAGCATCGCGCTGCTCCACTGGTCGGGATAGGCTTCGCGCGTGTAGACCTTGAGCGCTTCGCGAAACGACTGCACGGCGACGGCCAGACGAATCTTGTCGCCCGCCGACGTCATCGGCATCGAGATGTAGGCCAGCCCCAGGTTGTTCTGCACCATGGCGAACGTCTCGGGGCGCGCTTCGATCGTGATCCCGGCGTGCAGCGCTTCCTGGTACCAGTTGACCGCTTCCACCAGGCGCTGCCGATGCGCCCCCGCGCTCTCGTGCAACGCAAGCGCGAGGTTGAGCGCGAGATCGGCGCGCAACTCCGGGAGGAGGGCCCCTTCCGACAGCGCGACCGCCTCGCGCCACGCGGCGATCGCCAGATCCGCACTCGGCAGCACCTGCGCGCGTTGCGCCGCCAGCTGCGACGCGAGCACCGGTGAAGCGGTGCGTGCCTGCGTCGTCCCTTCGGCAAGCAGTTCGGCCGCCTGCGGTAGCTCCTCGCGTTCGAGGTGCCACGCCGCCTGGGCGAGGCGCGCGACCGCCGCCAGCTCGCCGTCGAGGGAGGCCATGGGGGGCGGTGTATCGATCGCCCCCTGCACGAAGGCGGCGAGTTCGGCGAGCGCGGCCAAGGCGCCGTCACCAGAGGCGCGAGCCGTCTCGAGCGCCTTGGCGTCGCCGTCGACCACGAATCGGTTGTAGGCGGTCACCTCGGTATCGGACGGGCCGAGCGCTGCCAGCGCCCCGTCTCGGTCACCCATGAGCGCACGCTCGAAGAAGCGCCACTCAGCGGGCCACTCGTCGGGGAGCGCTCCCGTGAGGAGCGACGCGCGCGCGGCATCGGCACACCCGGCGTCGGTCTCGGGGAGCAGGAGAAGGCCGGCGGGGAACGGAAAGATGCCGATCGGTTGCGGACGCGTCAGCATGCGGCGTTGGCGAGGGAAAGGAGGGGAACCACGAGGTTAGAAGCCGAGCGGCGGGCGCGGAAGGTCGCGTGATGCGGCGCCGACGATCCAGCGCGCGGCGATCCTGGCGTGGCGTTCGGTCGGATAGTCGGCGATGCGGTGCCGCACGACATAGTCGTCGCGATCCGGAATCATCGTGACCACGAGGTAGACCACCCACCGTCCGCCTTCGGGTTCGACGTCGGCATGGGCCGCGAGCGCCTGGTCGGGGAAGTGGGCGTCGGACACGCGCGCACCGTCACGCGGCCCCGATCAGCGCGACGCGCAGGACGCCCTGACGTGCATCCCAGATGGCGGCACGCGTCCCAACCACGGGGGCGTCTTCGAGCACCTCGCGCACCAGGACCGAGCGATCGCCCTCGAGGTTGCGTTGCTTGAGCACGAGGCCGCCGGCCGCCGCCCCGCGGGTGGGGAGGAGCCACAGTTCGCGGTCGCGCTTGAGGGCGAGGATGGTGTCGCCCGGGAAGTACGTGCGCGCCACGTCGGCCTGCAGGACGAGGTAGCCGTGGCTCGTGAAGAGGACCTCGGGCACGTCAGGCGACGGCATCGGCCGGCTCGTGCAGCTGACGGAGAAGGAGGTCGGCCAGCGCGTGCATGGTGCGCTCCACCGGTGGCGACAACGGATCGCCCACCGTGAGGCTCTGCGCTTCGATGAGGTAGACGTCGATGCGCGACGGATAGTCGTCCTTGAGCGCCCATCGCGCGAAGGCGAGGGCGTGGTCCCACCGGAAGGCGTGCAAGTTGACGCCCGCGAGCGGGGGAAGGTGCTCCACATCGCTCCCTTGCAGCTTGAAGAGCGCGCCCGGTTCGGAGCCACTGGTGCAGGCGTCGACGAGAATGACGTGCGCGACGCCGCGCATCTGGAAGGCGACGTCCATACCGCCCGTCCCGCCATCGGCGCAGCGCACGCCAGGGGGCAACCCGCGCTCCCACAGGTGGCGGATGAGGATTGGCCCCACCGCGTCGTCGCCGCGCAGCAGGTTTCCGCAGCCGATGATGAGGGTCTGCGTCGTGGTGTGCTCTGGAGTGCGAGCGGGCCCGGTGGAATCCACCGGACCCGTCGCGTCGTGATCTGTCACCGAAATGACCGGCTCACGGGACCGCTCCATCGATCAACCTAACTCGCCGATACGGAAGCGCGAGAGTTCCTTGCCGCTCTTCTCGTCGTACGCGTGCACCGTGCACACGAGGCACGAGTCGAACGACCGGGCGACGTGTCCCATCTCCACCGGATCGCTGGGATCGGTGATCTGCGCGCCGATGAACGCCTGCTCCATCGGGCCCAGCGTCCCCGTACGATCGCGCGGGCCGATGTTCCACGCGGTCGGCGTGATGACCTGGTAGTTCTCGATTCGGCCGTTGCTCAACACGAGCCAATCGGCGAGCGCCCCGCGGGCCGCTTCGGTCGCGCCAAAGCCGCGCCCCTGCTCATGCTCCACCGGCTTGTTGTAGAAGCGGTCGTGCAGGTCGATCTGGTCGAGCCACTGGCGGGTGTACTTGAAGTACTTCGGCGCCTCGTGCATGCGTGCCATCACGCGGGTGAAGATGCTGGGCCCGTGCTGCTGGACGATGTCGCGGAAGAGCGGATCGAAGTCCTGGTGCGCGGCAGCGTTCGGCTTGCCGGCGATCACCTGACGCGCGAGCGGCCCCACCTCGAGCGGCTTGGCACCCTGCCCGGGGAACGTCGTAACGCGGCGACTTGGCCCACGAGTACTTGTCCTGCTTCTTCCCCTCGAGCGGATCGATCGGGTCGGTCTCACCCTGCCACGGGTGCAACGACTTGTCGCCGCGGTAGAACGAGTGCGCCGTGTCCTCGCGCACGTTGAGGTGATCGAAGTCGTGATACCCCTTGCCGTCGTAGATGCCGGAGCGCGTGATGAGCGCGTCGTTGCGCCCGTCGACGGTGGGATGGTCGTACAGGTCGGGCTTGAAGAACGTCCCCGTCGCGAGGTACGAGCCCACACCGCCGCCATACTTGTGCAGCCCGGCCGCCAAGGCGAAACGGATGAACAGGGCGCAGTCGGACTTGCGCTGTGACTCGTTCTCGTCGGCCCACGCCAGCATCTCGTCCCAGCTCTTGATCTCCAGCCAGCGCTCGATGGAGCAGCCCAGCCACTGCTTCTCCAGCCACTCGCGCTTCCACATGTCGAGGATGGCGATCGAGCGCGTCACGTCCGACAGCGACGGGGCGCACATCACGCCCCCCGGGATCATGAACGACGAGTGCGGCCACTGCCCGCCGAAGATGGCGTACACTTCGCACGGCTTGGCCGACAGCGTGACGCCCGGCTCGAAGCTCGTCCCGACAAACGGGGCAAAGCGACGCACCACTTCGTCGTACTCGGGGAGCTTCGCGTAGTTCTTGTTGGTCAGGTCGATCGCGAACAGGGCGTAGAACCAGCGCGGAATCGACAGCAGCGTCTCGCAGGCCTGCGCGATGTTGCGGATGAGCGTCGCGTTGTGCGGCACGTGCGTCTTCCACGCCGTGTCCAGCGCGTAGACCGCCTTGGTGAGGTGGCTCCCGCCGCAGATGCCGCAGATGCGCGGCGTCACGATCAGCCCCGCCTGCGGATCCTTCCCGCGCAGGATGATCTCGAAGCCGCGAAACATGCTCGCTTCGGTCCAGGCGCTGGTGACGACACCGTCACGCAGCGAGATCTTCAGGTCCAGGTCGCCCTCGACACGTCCGAGCGGGGAGATCCGCATGTCGGACGGCATGGGCATGGTCGTCGTGGCCATTACGTATGCTCTGTGTCGAGGGTGATCAGACGACGAACATGTCTTCTTTCGCCCACTTGGGCGCCGCGATGCGCGCCGCCGCTGCATGGGCCATGTACGACACATGGTCGGTCCCGCTCGGGACTTCCTTCGGGATCGTGCCGCTGATCTTCTGCGTCTTGAAGACCGTTCCCGGCTTGAGGTCGTGGAACGGGAACTCCGGCTCGGTGCACCCGGTGCAGGGCATCCCGGCGCGCGTCTTGGACGACTGGCGATTCCAGAGGATGCGGTTGCACGGCGAGTGCGTCATCGGGCCGCGGCAGCCGAGTTCGTAGAACAGGCACCCCTGACGGGTCCCCTGGCCGAACTCCATCGTCGACTGCTTGTACTCGAAGTACTGCACGCGCGTGCAGCCGGTCTGCGTGAACGTCTTGAAGAACGTCACCGGGCGCTGCAGTTCGTCGAGCGCGATGTCGCCGGCGCGACCGGCCGCGATGGCCACCAGGATCTGCGTGACCCAGTCCGGATGCGCGGGGCATCCCGGGATGTTGACCACCGGCAGTCCCCACTTGGACTTGAAATCCGCGCCCAGGAAGCCGCCGTGGTTCCGCTTGAGGTACTGGAGCCCGACGTTGTCGACCGGGTTCGGCTCCGTGGCGGGGATCCCGCCCCAGCACGCGCAGTCGCCCAGCGCGACCACCGCCCCGGCCTGCGCCGCGAGTTCGCGAACCCAGTCCTTCATCGGACGGTCGGCGAACATGTTGAAGCGTCCCGTTCCGTTGGGCCCGAGGATCACCGTCCCCTCAAAGACGAACAGGTCGAGCTGCTTCCGCCCAGCGGCGAGATCGTGCAGCAACCGCTGCGCGTTCTCGCCCATTTCCATGCCCAGCGAGGGATGCCACAGCAGGTCGATGCCGAAGTCGGTCACCAAGTCGCACGCACTCGGTTCCTCGGCGTTGAGGAACGACATCGTGTTTCCGGAACACGCGCCGCCCTGCAGCCACAACACGGTTGCCATTACGAGTCTCCTTCCCCATGTAAAGGATGGGTCAATCGAACGGCGCCACGTTGTCGCCGAGCCAGCAGGGCGACAATAGCAAGAACTAGGTAGCGCCCCCGCCAGCGGCCGTGCGCGGCAGCAGGATCAGCCCGCGCTGCGACGCCACGCGGATCAGCTCCACCTGATTGTGCACCCCCAGCTTCTGCATCAGGTTCGCCCGGTGCCGGGTCGCCGTGTGCGGCGAGATGTTGAGCTGTTCCGCCACCTCCTGTGTCGTGTGCCCGTTGGCGATGAGCTGCAGGACCTCGCGTTCCCGCGTCGTGAGCTGCGAGGGATTCGTCGCCGCCGCGTGCACCTGCGACCGATCGATCGTCGACGCCACGTAGCGCTGCCCGCGCATCACGGCCTCCAGCGCGTGGAACAGCTCGTCGTCCATCGCGTCCTTGAGCAGGTAGCCATCGGCTCCGTCGTTCATCGCCTGCGCCACGAAGTGCGCCTCGTCATACATCGAGAGGATCAGCACCCTCGGGCGGATGGGAAGGGTGCGCAGGCGACGCAACGTCTCCAGCCCGTCCATGCGCGGCATCGACATGTCGAGGATGACGACGTCGGGCTTCTCCTGCATGGCGCTCACGATCGCCGCCTCCCCGGACCCCGCCTCCGCGACGACGCGAAAGCGCCCGTCGGTGTGGAGGAGCGCCGCGAGCCCGCGCCGAACGAGGGCGTGGTCATCGACCAGGAGAATGCGATGCGGGGCCATCAGCGGGGGGGAACCTTGACCAGGAGCGTCGCACCGTGCCCAGCGCTGCTCGTCACGGCGAATTCGCCACCCAGCATCCCCACCCGCTCGCGAATGCCGAGCAACCCCAATCCGCCGCTGGTGGCCGTGGGATCGAAGCCGCAGCCGTCGTCGTGGATGCGCAAGTAGAGCATCCGGTCGCAGAGCCCTAACGAGATGTCGACCTGCGCGGCGTCGGCATGGTTGGCGACGTTGGTCAACGCCTCCTGCGTGATGCGGAAGAGCGCGGTCTCCATGTCCGGTGCCAGGCGCGACGGGAGGCTCGCGAGGTCGAGCGAGACGACGAGGCCCGAGCGGTCGCCCGCTTCCTGCGCCAACTGCTGCAACGCGGCGTGCAGGCCGAGCTGGTCCAGCGTGGGAGGGCGCAGGCGGCGCGCCAGCGTGCGCAGTCGCGCCGTCGCCTGGTTCACCTCGTTGCGCAGCTGTGCCAGCGGCTCCTTGATGGCCGGGAGGCTGTCGGGCACCGAGTGCGCCATCGCCTGCAGGGCGAGCTTGACCCCGACCAGCGCCTGTCCCGCCTCGTCGTGGAGTTCGCGGGCAATGTGCTGGCGTTCCGCCTCGAGGCGGTTCACGTGGTGCGCCGACAAGGCGCGGACCTCGTCGTTCTTGGCGGCGAGCGCCCCCACGAGTCGCGCGTTCTCGATG
Source organism: Gemmatimonadota bacterium (assembly GCA_016719105.1). Taxonomy (NCBI): domain Bacteria; kingdom Pseudomonadati; phylum Gemmatimonadota; species Gemmatimonadota bacterium. Next base: position 684,442 of record JADKAQ010000001.1, read on the forward strand.
GCGACGGCCGTCGTGTTGGCCAACGATTCGAGGAAGGCGGCGTCGTGCCACGTGAACGGCTGGCCGCCGTCGCCGCGATGCAGCTCGAAGAAGCCCAGCACCTGATGCTCGCTGTTCTTGATCGGAACGCAGAGCGCGTACCGCACCTCGCCTCGCAGCTCCTCATCGGCCAGGCGGTCGTCGGGATAGTCGGCCGCGAGATACGGGAACTCGTTCTCGAGCACGTAGCCCGGAAGCCCCGCCTGACGCGTCCATCGACGCGGCGCCTCACACCACGCCCCGTGCCGCCAGCGTGCCTGTGAGACCATCACCAGGTCGTCGCTCGACTCGTCGCGCTCGGCGAGTCCTGCGCGCCCCCCGTCGGCGTTGAGAAAGCGTGCCGTGTGTTCGACCATGTCACGCACCAGCGTCGACGGGTCGCGCTGCTGGTTGACCGCCGCGCTGAACGCCAGCAGCGCCTCCATGCCGCGCGTCCATTCGCCGAGCTGGTCGAGCAGGATGGCGCGATCGAAGCCCACGACCGCCTGCTGGGCGATCGTCTCGAGGAGGCGAACGTCGAGGGGGCCGAACCCGGTCCCGACCCGCCGGTCGGCCGCCAGGAGCACGGCCACCGCCTGTCCCTGGTGATGCAGGGCAGGGACGACCACGGCCTGCCGAGCCCCCATTTCGTCCAGGGCGATCCCCGCCCCGGCAATCAGCGACGTCGCATCGTGCCCCACGAACAGCTGCCGGCGCTGGGCCACCCACTCCAGCAGCGCCCGCTGCGAATCGTTGGGCTGATCGTGCGTGATGCCCACGCCGTGCCGGGCGGTCGCCGATACCGTGACCTGATCGTTCACGACCATGGCCACGGTCGCCCACTCGCAGCGCATGGTCAGCACCACCTGCTGCGCCAGCGCCTGCGTGAGTTCGCGCGCATCGGGCTCCTGCGCCACCGCGCGCGCCGCGGCGTGCAGCGAGTCGACGGCTCCTCGCGCGCGGTCCATCCCGTCGCCGCCCACCGGCGGCGTGACTCCTCCCCCCGAAACTGTCGCTCCGGGGGGCGCGGTCATGCCGGGGCGGTCGCGCCGCGCTGCGCGACCCACGCCGCGCGCCGTTCCTGCAGCAGCGTCATCCACGCCGCCATCCCGGTCCCGCGCTTCGACGACACTTCGAGGATCGTCATCCCCGGCCGTACCTCGCGAATGGCCGTGTGCGCCGCCTCGCGATCGAACTCGCACGCCTCGGCCAGGTCCATCTTGGTGATGAGCGCGACGTCGGCCGAGTTGAACATCGTGGGATACTTGAGCGGCTTGTCCTCGCCCTCCGTCACCGACAACAGCGCCACGCGCAACGCTTCGCCGAGATCGTAGCTCGCCGGGCACACCAGGTTGCCGACGTTCTCGATGAAGAGGAAGTCGAGCGACGCCAGGTCCCAGTCGCCCAGGAATTCCCCGATCATCTCCGCCTCGAGATGGCAGCGCCCATGCGTGTTGATCTGTCGCGCGGGGGCACCGCTCCGCGCCAGTCGTTTGGCGTCGTTGTCGGTCTCGAGGTCGCCCACGAGCGCCGCGGCCTTGATCCCCGACGACACCAGGTCGGTGAGCGTGCGCTCAAGGAACTGCGTCTTTCCCGTCCCTGGACTCGACACGAGGTTCACCACGTACACCCCCGCCTGCTCGAACCGGCTCCGGAGCGCGCGCGCGAGTTCGTCGTTCTTCTTGAGGATCCCCGCGCGAACTTCGACGATGCGCGTCTGGCTCATGGCTCAATCTCCAACGAGGCAATCTCCATCTCGCGCCCCTGCCGGATCTCCCCGCATGGGGTGTCGCACGTGGGACAGCGAAAGCGCTGCACCCCGGGCAACTCGACTTCCATCAGGCAATGCGCGCACCACACGATCAATGGTAGCTCGACAATCTCGAGGCGCGAGCCTTCCAGCGGCGTTCCCTGCGTCGCAAGGTCATAACAGAAGAGCAGGGCGCCTGGCTCCACTCCGGCCAGGCGCCCCACCTTGAGCTGCACCGACACCACCCGTTGTGCGTTGGCCCGCTGGGCCGCCTCCGACGCTTGCTCGACGATTCCGTGGGCCAGTGACAGCTCGTGCATCGACCTCTACTTGAGGGACTGCCCGTAGGCCTTGGCCACGCGCAGCAGGAAGTCCAGGGCCCGATTCACATCCGGATCCTTAAGCTCGCGCATGAGCGCGAACACGCCAAGCTGCCTCGGCGCATGTTTGTGCGACTTCGCCTCGTCGTACGACTGTGCCGCCGATCGGCCGATGGAGCCGAGCACCGCGACGGTCTTCGTCTCCAGCATTCCGGAGGCGATCAGCGTCTTGCCCGCGTCCACCAGTGGCGGCAACGCCGTGAGGACCTCACGCACCTTCTGCACGTCGATGTTCGGCACGACGCCACGGAGGTCGTCCGCTCCCTGGGCCAGCGCCTGCGCGATGTCGTCACCACGCCGCAGCCAGCCGTCCAGCGCTTCGAGCGTGAAGACGGCCAGCTCGAGTCGCTCGATGAGCGCCTTGATGGAGCCGATCGTCTTCTCGTCGCCCAGCTTCTCCAGGATCCCCGACTCCATCAGGCGCGCGAACGCGGGGTTGTCGGTGGCGTCGGCCAGCTTGACCCCCGCCTTGGCGAGCTTCGGCAGCTTCTCCACCACTTCCGCCGTCCCCGCCTCTCCTGCCAGCTTGCGCAGATCGGCCATGCTCGAGGCGACCGAATCGGCCACTACGTTGGCGCGTCCGAGGAAGCCGTCGAGCGCTTCGGCGACGAAGGCGATGACGTCCAATCGGTCCAGGAGGCGGTTGAGCGCCTCCACGGTCTTCTCCTCGGAGAGGCGGGCCAGCAACTGCTCTTGAGCTGTAGTGCTCGGCGGGGGGAGGGTGATCCCCATTGTGGTCCTCCGGTAGCGGGGTTCGGGCGATGCCGGGACACAGTATGGCCCGCCGCCCTCACGCGTTATGGCATGAACATGCTATTCCGACCACCCGGGCTTCGGCCACAACGTGGCGATCATGACCGCCGGCCCCGTGCTGCCCCCCATGGCGATCGTTAGGCGCCACGTGCACGTGCGCGGGGTCGTGCAGGGGGTCGGCTTCCGACCCTTCGCCCATGCCCTCGCCGGCCGCTTCGGCGTCGGCGGACACGTCGGCAACGACGGCGCCGGGGTCTTCCTCGAACTCGAGGGAGAAGAATCGCGGGTGGACGCCTTTCTCGAGGCCCTGCGGGTCGAAGCACCCCCCCTCGCCCGCATCGAGTCAGTGCACGCCGTCGCCCTCGCCCCTCGTGGGGAGACGGCCTTCCGCATCCTCGCCAGCGCGGCGACCCCGGGCGCCGTGACCCCCGTCGCCGCCGACGTGGCGCCGTGCGCCGACTGCCTGCGGGAACTCGAGGATCCCGCCGACCGGCGCTATCGCTACCCGTTCATCAATTGCACCAACTGCGGTCCGCGGTACTCCATCGTGCGTGACGTGCCGTACGATCGGCCGAACACGACGATGGCGGGCTTCGTCATGTGCGAGGCGTGCCAACGTGAGTACGACGCCCCGGACAACCGACGCTTTCACGCGCAGCCGAATGCCTGCCCCACGTGCGGTCCGACGCTCGCCTGGCACCGGATCGACGTCCCGGACGCCGCGCCTGAGGTGGGCGAGGCGGCGATGCGGGAAGCGCTCGCCATGCTTACGCGCGGCGGCACCGTGGCGGTGAAGGGGGTGGGGGGCTTTCACCTCGCGTGCGATGCGACGCGTGAGGACGCCGTGGCGCGGTTGCGCGCGCGCAAGCAACGGGCGGAGAAGCCGCTCGCCCTGCTCGTCGCCGATGTCGCGACGGCCCGTCGGTTCGCGACCGTCTCCCCTGCCGAGGCGACGCTCCTGCAGGCCCCGGAGCGTCCCATCGTCCTGCTCGCGCGCCGCACGGCGCCCGACCACCCCCTCGCCTCCAGCGTCGCCCCCGGCCAATCGACGCTCGGCGTGATGCTGCCGCCGTCGCCGCTGCATCACCTGCTTGCCGCCTTTGGGCCCCTCGTGCTCACGTCGGGGAACCTCAGCGAGGAGCCGATCGCCCGCGACAACGATGAGGCGCTCACGCGCCTCGCCCCGATCGTCGACGGCTTCCTGACGCACGATCGTCCGATCCATGTGGTGTGCGACGATTCTGTAGTGCGCGTCCACGAGGAAGGCGAGCTTCCGATACGCCGGTCGCGCGGCTACGCCCCGTATCCGGTTCGCCTGCCGCATGCGGTGCCGTCTATCCTCGCGGTCGGCGCGGAACTCAAGGCGACCGCGTGCCTCACGCGCGACCGGTACGCCTTCCTCACGCCGCACATCGGTGACCTGGGGAACCTCGAGACGATGGAAGCGATGGAGCGCGCCTGCCATCATCTGGAGCGCCTCTTTCGCGTGCGCCCCGCGCGCATCGCCTGCGACCTGCATCCGGGCTATCGCTCGACGCAGTGGGCGCGCACCATCGCCGCCGAGCGTGGGCTCCCCGTGGTCGCGGTCCAGCATCATCACGCGCATCTGGCCGCCCTGTTCACCGAACACGCCCTTGCGCCTGACGAGCCCCTCCTCGCCTTTGTCTTCGACGGCACCGGCTACGGGACCGATGGAACGATCTGGGGGGGGGAAGTCTTGCTCGGCGACGTGCGAGGCGTCGACCGGGTCGCGCACCTCGCCACGACCCCCCTTCCGGGAGGCGATGCCGCCGTCCGCCATCCCGCGCGTGTCGCGCTGGCCCAACTGTGGGCAGCAGGCTACGACTGGGATGGCACGGCCTCCGCGGCTGCCCTCGGCGTCACGGAGCGCCGCATCCTCCGCACCCAACTCGAGCGTCGGATCAACTGCGCCACGACCTCCTCGATGGGTCGGTTCCTCGACGCGGCCGCCTCGCTCGCCGGCGTGCGCCAGGCCGTGAGTTACGAGGGGCAGGCGGCGATTGAGTTCGAGGCCCTCGCCCTCGCGGGCGCCGACGGCGATGGCGATTATCACTTCCCGCTGAGCGGTGGGGACAGCGTCCCCGTCGTCTTCGACGGCGCCCACGTCCTGCAGCGGGTCGCGACCGACCGAGCGCGCGGCCGGTCGCCGCGCGATATTGCACGGGCGGTCCATGACGCGCTGGCGGCGTGCATCGTCGCCGTGGCCGATGCTGTGCGGGCGGCACGCGGCGTCAACCGCGTCGGGCTGACCGGCGGTGTGTTCCAGAACGTGCTCCTCCTCTCGCTCGCGACCGCGCGCCTGCGCGCCGCGGGATTCACTGTGTATACGCACCACCGGGTGCCACCTAACGACGGCGGGCTCGCGCTCGGACAGGCGATGGTCGCCGCCGCGACGGAGGACGTGTCATGAACGTGGGGATGCTGACGTTCGTCGGCGTGGGGTTCCTCGTCGGCTTCCGTCATGCCTTCGAGCCCGATCACCTCGCCGCCGTCACCACGCTGGCCACGCGTGGCCGCGGGCTGGGGCACGCCGCGCGGCTCGGCGTCGCGTGGGGGATCGGACACACGGCCAGCGTCGCCATCGTCGCCGTCGCCCTCATCGTGCTTGGCGTCCACGTCCCCGACCGCTTCTATCGCATCGCCGAGATGGGCGTCGCCCTCCTGCTCGTCCTGCTCGGCGTCTCCACGCTCTGGGGCGAAGCGCGACGGCACCGTCGTGGGCTCGGCCTCCCGCACGCGCACGCCCACGACGCGCACGCTCCGCATTCGCACGACCCCGGCATCCGGACGGTGACACGCTCCCTCTGGTTTGGGGTCGCCCACGGCATGGCCGGAAGCGGCGCCGTCGTCGTGCTGCTCGTCGCCGCGGCCTCGTCCATCCAGGCGCAGTTTGGCTACCTCGCCGCGTTCGGGCTCGGCACGGTGGCGGGCATGTCGACCGTCTCTTTCCTGACCGGCGCCGTCTCCGGCCTCGCCGCTGCGCGGAGCGACCGCGTCGCGAGCCGCATCCGCGTTGGCGCAGCGCTCGCCTCGTCGCTCGTTGGGGTGATGCTCGGGTGGCGGACCTTTCTCGGCTAGTGCCGAGCGCGCGTCGCCACGGGCTCCAGCTCCATTCGTTCGGCCAGCGCCGCTGAGGGGACGGCGCGCCGGCCACTCCCGGTGAATCCCCGGGAGGCGCATGACGGGAGTGAGATGTTCGGGATCGGAGGGCGTCGCGGTTAGATTCCTCCCCCTATGTCCAAGCGCCCCATCCCCGAACTCCTCGCACCGGCCGGCTCCATCGACGCCGTGCGGGCCGCCGTGGCCAACGGCGCCAATGCCGTCTACCTGGGCGCGGAGCGATTCAACGCGCGGGACGAGGGGGCACAGCTGTCGCTCGACGAGCTCGAGCAGGCCTGTGTTATCGCCCACGCGGGCGGGGCGCGCGTCTATCTCACGCTCAACATCCTGGTCAAGCCCGCAGAGCTGACCGACGCCCTCTCCCTCCTGGGCGAGGCGATCGACCGCGGAATCGATGCGGCGATCGTGCAGGACCTCGGGCTCGTGCGCCTCATCCAGCGCGTCTATCCCGGCTTCGAAATCCACGGCTCCACGCAGATGACCGTGCATGATGCCGACGGGGCGCGCCTCATGCGCGACGTTGGCATCGAGCGCGTGGTGCTGTCGCGCGAGAACACGCTCGACGACGTGCGCGCCATTCGCGCCGCCGTCCCCGACCTCGGGCTCGAGACCTTCGTCCACGGCGCGCTCTGCATCTCGTACTCCGGGCAGTGCTTCATGTCGGGGATGATCTCCGAGCGGAGCGCCAACCGCGGCTCGTGTGCGCAGTCGTGCCGCAAGGACTACGTGCTCACCGACACCACGACGGGCGCGGAACTCGATCGTGGCTACCTCATCTCGGCCAAGGACCTGGCGGCGCACGACCAGATCGCCCAACTCGCCGAGATCGGCGTCGGCTGCCTCAAGGTCGAAGGTCGCAAGAAGAAGCCCGAGTACGTCGCCACGGTCACCCGCACGTATCGCGACTTCCTCGACCGCGTTGCGGCTGGCGAGCCCGTCACGGCGACGGCGGACGAGGTGCGGCCGCTCGTGCAGATCTTCTCGCGCGGCTTCACGAGCGGGATGTTCACCGGGCGCGCGGGGCGCACGTACATCACGCGCTCCCAGCCTGACAATCGAGGGCACGAGCTCGGCGTCGTCGTCGGGCGCGACGGGCAGGAGCTGCTCATCGACGTCACGCATCCGGTCTGTCCGGGTGACGGGCTCGGCTTCGAACCCCCCGAGGGGGCCGCCGGCCAGCCGACGGGCTTTTCCATCACCAAGGTACGTACCGTCAGCGAGCGTGCCGGGGTGATTCGGCAGGCCATCGCCACGCGCGAGTGGGTGAACGCGGGGTGGCGCGTGGTGCGTAGTGCCGAGGCGGCGCTGCTCGAGCGCGCGCGCGCCTCGTTTGCCGCGCTCCCGGTTCCGGTGCGTGGGCGCCGGCAGCGACTCGACGTGCGCCTGTTCGGCAGCGCCGGTTCGCCGCTCAAGGCGATCTTCACCGCCGGCGACGAGGTGGTGGAGCGCCGGAGTGAGACGGCGCTCGCCCCGGCCGCGCAGCGCGCCCTCGACTACGCCAAGCTGCGCGAACAGCTCGGGCGCCTGGGCGAGACACCGTTCACGTTAGGCGCGCTCGACGTGACGGCGCTCGCCGACGGGCTCTTCCTTCCCGTGAGCGAGATCAACCGCCTGCGGCAGGCGGCGGTCGACGAGCTGCTGGTCCGGCGTGACTGGGCACGCGTGGCCCAGCTGGCAGAACGCGATGCGCGCATCGCCGACGCCGTTTCGACGCCGCCGGCGCCAGCCGTCCCGGTGCACGATGGCTTCACCCTCTCGGCGGAAGTGGCGTCGCTCGAGGATGCGCGCACCGCCGCGGCGGCGGGCGCCACGGAGGTCATCTTCGACCCGTTCCTGCGCCATCCCATTCCGCCGGCCTCGCGCCTGGCGACGCTGCGCGACGAGCTGGCGGCGAGCGGCGTGACGCTGCGCCTGCGCACCCCCACCATCGTGCGTCCCGAGGAACGGCGCACCCTGGACAAGTGGCTCGCGTTGCAGCTCCCGATTCTGACCGGGCATGCCGGTCTCGCGGTGGCGCTCGCGGGCGGGGGGCGCGACGTGGCCGCCGACTACGCCGTGAACGTCTTCAATGCGTACACCGCCGCCGAGTTCTTCTCGCGGGGCGTCGCACGCATCGCCGCGTCGGTCGAACTCACCGCCGACGAGATCGTGCAGCTGGTGGCGCCGTGGGAAGGGCGCGGATTCGAGGTCGTCGCGTACGGCCGCCCCGAGGGGATGACCATCGAGCACTGTGTCCTTTCGGCGGCCTTCGATCGGGAGGCCACGACCTGTCGTGACCTCTGCGTACAGAAGCACCCGGTCGTCGAAATCACCGACCCCGCCGGCTATACCTTCCCCGTCGCGACCGACGCGGCGTGCCGGAATCGCCTGCTGCACTCGCGCCCGATCGAAGGGTCCGAGTTCGTCCCGCGCCTCTGGGCGGCCGGGGTGCGGAGCTACCGCCTCCTGTTCAACGTCCCGGGCGACCCCGTCGCCTTGGTCGTGGGCGAGTTCGCACGCCTCTGCTCGGCCCTCGCACGCGGCGAACAGGCGCCGGCGCTCGCGGTGCGGGAACGCCTCGAGCATCAGTTCACGCGCGGTCACTTCGCGCGCGCGGTCTAGTCGCTGGAACGGCGGGGGGCCCTGCGTGGGGCCCTCCCGTCGCGTCAAGCCGTTCTCGTCAGGCGGGTCGCGTGGCGTCCAGCCGAAGCCGGATCTCGAACAGGAGGATCGTCGGCGTGTACGGCTTCTCGAGCACGTGCGCGCCCGTCGCCTCGACCTCCGCCACCTTGGGCGAGTCGCCGGGATACCCGGACATGAAGAGGACCGGCAGCTCGGGCCAGCGTTGCTGGAGTCGGCGCGCCAACTCGGCTCCCCCCAAACGCGGCATGACGACATCGGTGACGACCAGGTCGACCGGGGTGGGGCGTGCCGCCACCAGCTGCAACGCCTCTTCGCCATCGCCGGCGTCGAGCACCACGTAGCCCGCGCGGCGCAGCGCGCGGGCGGTCGAGGCTCGCACGTCCCCGTCGTCCTCGACGAGGAGGATCACCTGCGCGGCATCACCTGGCGATCGCGGGTGCTCCTCGAACGTCGCGGCACTGCGCCCCTCATCGCGCTCCTCGGTGCTCGGGAGCCAGACGCGGAAGGTCGACCCCCGTCCTTCCACGCTCTCCACCTCGATCTCCCCGTTGTGCGCCGTGATGATGGCGTGGCAGGTCGCGAGCCCAAGTCCTGTGCCGCGCCCGGGCATCTTCGTCGTGAAGAACGGCTCGAACAGGCGCTGGCGCACCTCCGCGCTCATCCCGAGCCCCGTATCCTGGACCTCGAGCACGACGCCAGCCGAGCGTGTGGCCCCGCCGTGATCCTGCCGGGGCGCCCCGCGGAAGCTGCGCAGCTGCAACTCCCCCCCGTGGGGCATGGCATCACGCGCGTTCACCGCGAGGTTGACGATCACTTGCTCGAGCTGCGCCGGATCGGCCAGCAGGAGGGGGAGGTCGTTCCCTAACGAGATGTGCAGGGTGATCGTCTCGCCCAGCAATCGGCGCAACATCATCGCCAGGTTCGCGAGGAGCGTATTGGCGTCGAGCACCCGGGGGCGACTCACGTCGCGACGGGCGAAGGCGAGGAGTTGGCGCGTCAGCTCCGAGGCGCGCGTCCCGGCCCGTCGGATCTCCTCCAGGTCAGGCGTGATCCCATGCTCGTCCGGGACCGCCTCGCGCGCGAGTTCCGCGCTCGTGAGGATCGATGTGAGGAGGTTGTTGAAATCGTGTGCGATGCCTCCCGCCAGCCGTCCGATGCTCTGCATGCGGTTGGCGTGCATCACGCGTGCGTCGAACTCCGCCGGATCCGCCGAGAACGAGGTCGCGCCGTCGTCCGTTGGCCCCTCGAGTAGCAGGGCGGCCAGTCGCGACGGCGCCGGCGGAAGGGCGGGGGCGTCGCTCGGGAGCGGATCCACCAACGTGGGCGCATCCGCGCCTGCCTCGGCCGCCGCCACGCCTCGGTGCTCGTTGGCCGACCGCGACTGGCGACCCTCCCGCGGTCGTTGCCAGAGCGCCGCCGCGTAGTAGACCGACGTCGCGCCCAAGAGGCCGCCGAGCACGATCGGGAGCAGCGACGATACGTCGGTAGGCGGCGACGTCGCCGCCTGCAGCAGTGCCACGGCGAACTGGACTGCGCCGGCGCCGCCGAGCGCCAGGACGCCCCACGGAGGTGCCGGGGACGGCACGTCCTCGAGGGAGCGGGCGCGCGTACGTCGTATGAGGACCTGCCCCCCGAACAGCGCGCCTAACGTCACGGCCGTCCAGAGGGCGACTGAATCGATCAAGGCATCCGTCATGCTGGAGTCGGGCCGCGCAAGGCGCGGGGCCGCCGCGCGCCCGGGGCTCCTCGCCCTCGGCAGCGTCGCAACGCAATGGATTGGGATGATATGGCGTGATTCGGGTGAGGGTAAGTGGTGTTCCCGGCCACACGTTCTTCGCATGTCACGCATTGCGTCACCGACAGACGAGATGCTGCGGCGCTTTGGCATCGCCGCCTTGCGTCCAACCCAGCGCGCCGCCTTCGACGCGGTCGCCAGCGGCCGCGACGTGCTCGTCATCCTTCCCACGGGCGGCGGCAAGTCGCTCTGCTACCAGCTGCCGGCCGCCTGCGGACTCACGCCGTCGCTGGTGATCTCCCCGCTGGTGGCCCTGATGAAGGACCAGGTCGATGCGCTCCGCCGTCGGGGCCTGCGCGCGGCGCAGCTCTCGGGGGCCGTGAGCCAGGAGGAGCGCGAGGCGGCCTGGCGCGCCCTCGAGGCCAAGGCGCTCGATCTCCTGTATCTCGCCCCCGAGGCGCTCTCGGCGCCGCGCACGCGCGAACGCCTGGCCCGCGCCGCCCCGCGCCTCCTGGCCGTCGACGAGGCGCATTGCATCTCGGAGTGGGGCGAGTCGTTCCGGCCGGCGTATCTCGCCCTCGGCGCGGTGCGCGAGGCCCTGGGCGCACCGCCCACCGTCGCGCTCACGGCCACCGCCACCCCGCGCACGGCCCGCGACATCATCGGCCGTCTCGCCCTGCGCGATCCCCTGGTGCTCGCCGGCGGCTTCGATCGCGCGAACCTCCGGCTGCGGGTCGAGCCCGTCCCCGATGACACCACCCGCCTAACGCGCCTGCTCGCCCTGGCGCGTGGCGCCCCCGGTCCCGCCGTGATGTATGCGTCCACGCGACGCGGCACCGAGCAGCTGGCGGCCGCCATCACCCGCGGCGGCATCAGCGCCGCCCCCTTTCACGCCGGGCTCCCTGCCGGGGAGCGCGGGCGCCTGCAGGACCGGTTTCACGCCAACGACCTTGCCGTCATCGTCGCCACCAACGCCTTCGGCATGGGGGTCGACAAGCCCGACGTGCGCCTCGTGGCCCACGCCGAGCCGCCGCTCACGCTCGAGGCCTACTATCAAGAGGCAGGGCGGGGCGGGCGGGACGGGGGGATGGCGGAGTGCCATCTCTTGTGCGGGCCTAACGATCTCGCGCGGGCCCGGGCGCGCCTGGCCGCCGGCCGCGTCACCGAGCCACTGCTCCGGCGGTTGGTCGCGTGCGTCGCCGCCACCGAGGCCCACTGTGCGCACGCGGCCACCGAAGGTGATGCCACGGTGCCCCTGGCCCAAGCCACGAACACGCCGGCCCGGGACGTGGCCGCTGCACTCCGTTTGTTGTGCGAAGCCGGGGTGCTGGAACCCGGCCCGCGCGGTGGGATCCTCCGCCTTGTCGCGACCGATCGTCGGCTCGCCACCGACCCGACGCTCGACCCGGCGGACGTCGCCGCGCTCCAGGCGCTCCGGTCGTGTGATGAGCGCCTCGCGCGTCAGGGCGCCCCGCTCCCGCACCGCCTCCTCGCCGGTGTGGCGCCAGGCGGTGACGTCGCGCGTTTCCTGGCACGCGTGCAGGGACGGCAACTCGGCGTCTGGTATCCCGTGGGGCCCGCGTGGCGCATCACGCGCCCCCCGTCGGACGCCGTGCTCGCACAGCTGGTGGCGCGTCATGCCACGCGTCAGGCACGCGATCTCTGGCGCCATGCGCAGCTCGCGCGACTGGTGGAGACGACGCGTTGCCGCCGTCTGGTCCTGCTTCGATATTTCGGCGACGCCGGGCCGGCGGGACCATGCGGCGCGTGCGACGTGTGCGGTTGCGGGGCGTGACCCCCGCCCCTCATCAGTCGTGTGCAGGCGGGACGAGCCGGACCTAACGCCGCGCACCGCAAGGCGACGCGCCTCCACGACATCGATCGGTATGGACGATTCGCAGTACTTTTCCGAGCAGCACTATCAGGTCCGCGACATGGTCCGGGCCTTTGCACGTGACGAGGTCGCCCCCGTCGCCGCCCGCTACGACGCCAGCGCGGAGTTCCCCTGGGAGAACATCGCCAAGATGGCCGAACTCGGGCTCCTCGGCGTCCCGTGGGCCGAAGAGCTCGGGGGCGCGGGGCTCGACCTCACGAGCTACATGCTCGTCATCCACGAGCTGGCCAAGGTCGATGCGTCGCACGGGCTCACCGTCTCCGCTCACACGACGCTCGGCACCTCCCCCATCGTGTATTTCGGGAACGACCAGCAGCGTCAGCGCTTCGTGCCGCTCCTGGCGTCGGGGCGCGTCATGGGCGGCTTCGGCCTCACCGAGGAGGGGGCCGGCAGCGACGCCGGCGGCACGCGCACGACCGCGGTCAAGAAGGGCGATCGCTACATCCTGAACGGGTCCAAGCGCTTCATCACCCACGGAGGGGTCGGCGAGATCTTCGTCGTCACCGCCGTCACCGACCCCACCAAGGGGACGCGCGGCGGGATCTCCGCCTTCATCCTCACCAAGGGGAACGACGACCTGGTGCGGGCGCAGGAGCATGGCATCGGGCACGCCCCGGAACTCGTCCCCATGCCTGGCTTCAAGTCGGGGCGCAAGGAAGACAAGCTCGGATGGCGCGCCTCCGACACGCGCGAACTCATCTTCGAGGACGTCGAGGTCCCTGCCGAGAACCTGCTAGGCGCTGAGGGCCATGGCTTCTCGAACTTCATGCGAACCCTCGACGCGGGGCGCATCGGGATCGCCGCGCTCTCGTTAGGGATCGCCGAGGGAGCGTTCGAGGAAGCGCTCAAGTACTCGACCGTTCGCAAGCAGTTCGGCCAGCCGATCTCCTCGTTCCAGGGGATCTCGTTCCAGCTCGCCGACATGGCCACGGAAATCGAGGCGGGGAAGCACCTCGTGTACCACGCGGCCTCGATGCTCCAGCGCGGCCTCAACGTCACCAAGCCGGCCGCCATGGCCAAGCTCTTCTGCTCCGAGCTGGCCATGCGCGCGACCATCAAGGCCATCCAGGTGCACGGCGGCTACGGCTACACCAAGGAGTACCCGGTCGAGCGCATGATGCGCGACGCCAAGATCTGTGAGATCGGGGAAGGGACGAGCGAGATTCAGCGCCTCGTCATCGCCAGGGAGCTGCTGAAGGACGTCACGGCGTGACCCTTTCGCGTCTCGCGTCACGGCTCCGGCTCCCCCTCGGCTTCGTGGTCGGGGGGCTCTATCTCGCCTTCGCCCGCCCCAGCCGAGAGACGCTGCTCGCCGGCGCGATCGTCGCCTTCCTCGGGATCCTCGTCCGGGCCTGGGCGGCGGGGCACATCATCAAGAACGACAAGCTCGCGACCACCGGGCCCTACGCCCACACCCGCAACCCGCTGTACTTCGGGGGCTTTCTCATCGCCTGCGGCTTCGCCATCGCCGCGCACTGGGCGCTCCTGATCTTCGTGGCCGTCTTCTGGTTGCTGATCTACGGCCCCACGATCGCGCGCGAGCGCGCCAAGATCCTCGAGAAGTTCCCCGACACGTATCCCGACTTCGAGCGGAATGTCCCTGCCTTCTTTCCTCGTCTTACCGCGTGGAAGGGCTCCGGGCAGGGGGAGGGAACCCCCTTTAGCGCCGCGCTCTACATGCGGCATGGCGAATGGCGGGCGCTGATGGGCTATCTTGGGGGCATGACATGGTTGGTCTTGCGACTGCGGGGAGTCATCGGATGAGGCAGGGGGCGATCGTCGCCGCCCTGGTTCGCCGCGTCTCCTCCGGGGTCGCGTCGCTTTTCACGCGGACGCGCGCGCGACTCGCGCACGTCCGGCTGTTCACGCCGAGTCCGGCGGCGCGCGTGTCGCGCCGTCCCGGCTCGGCCGGTGCTGTGGTGCGTGTCTCGAGGGTGACTCCTCGGCATCGCACGTCGGGTCGCATCCACCACGGGTTCACGCCGTTTCCGTCCGCGGCGACGCGGAGCCCAGTGGTGACGACCTCGACGTGGTCGATCGCGCGCGCCGTCAGGCCATTCCGTCGGTCTCTGCGTCGCCCGGGGAGCGCTGGTCTTCCCGGGACCGCACCCACCCTCTCATGCGTCCGCCCTGCCATTGGCCTCGAGTCGCGAAGCCGGTGGCGAGGGGGGACTTCCGATGAAACGCGAGATACTCATCAGCTCGACGTCGCGGGAAATCCGCGTCGCCATCATCGAGGACGACCAGCTCGTTGAAATGCTCGTCGACCGCCCCGAAGCACGGCGGATGGTCGGCGACATCTATCTGGGGAAAGTCGAAGCGGTCCAGCCCGGGATCCAGGCGGCCTTCGTCGACATCGGGACCGAGAAGAGTGCATTCCTGCATGCCTCTGACCTCGTCGTTCCCGGGAGCGACGACGACGAGGACGACGATGGCGAGGAAGAGGAGGGCGAGGAGGCCGAAGACGCCCCACGCCGCTCGCGTCGCGCCAAGGCGCCCCCCATCCAGGACGTCATCAAGAAGGGCGACACGCTGATCGTGCAGGTGTCCAAGGAGCCCATCTCCACCAAGGGGCCCCGGGTCACCGCCGAGGTGTCGCTGGCCGGGCGCTTTCTGGTGTACATGCCGCACGCCTCGCGCGTCGGGGTGAGCCGGAAGATCGGCGACCGGACCGAGCGCGCCCGCCTGCGCGAACAGGTTGAGGCCATTCTTCCGCCCAAGTCGGGCGGGGTGATCGTCCGCACCGTGGGTGAAGATGCGACGCCAGAGGCCTTCCAGCGCGAGCTCAACACGCTGATGGCGACCTGGAAGCGGGTGAAGAAGAAGACGACCTTCGTCCGCGCCCCCGTCCAGCTCCACCGCGAGACCTCGCTCACCCGCGGGATCATCCGCGACATCTTCAGCACCAAGGTCGAGTCGATTCAGGTCGACTCCAAGCAGGTCTTCAACGAGATCGTCGAGTACCTCAAGGGGATCGCCCCCGAACTCATCGAGCGCGTTCAGCTGTATGAGGGGAACGTCCCGCTGTTCGACAAGGCGGAGATCGAGACCGAGATCCGCGACCTGTTCAAGCGTCGGTGTGAGCTCCCGTCCGGCGGCTACTTGATCATCGAGCCGACCGAGGCGTTGGTCTCGATCGACGTGAATTCGGGGCGGTTCACCGGCAAGAAGGACCCCGAGAAGACCATCCTGAAGACCAACCTCGAGGCCGCCCGTGAGGTCGCCCGACAGATCCGCCTGCGCGACATGGGGGGGATCATCGTGGCCGACTTCATCGACATGGAGACCAAGAGCAACCGCGATCGGGTGCTCCAGGAGATCCGCACCCACCTGGGGCGCGACCGAGCCCGTACCAAGGCCTTTCCGGTCTCCGATCTCGGGTTGATCGAGATGACGCGCCAGCGCGTCCGCCAGAGCCACCTGCAGCAGATGACCGAGGCATGTCCGACCTGCAACGGGACCGGTCGCGTCTTCACCCCCGAGACTATCGCGCGCCGCGTGGAGCGGTCGGTGAAGCGGATGGCGGTCGAGGGGCGCCGGGAACCGTTGGTGGTGAAGCTGCACCCGGAGGTCGCCCTGTACGTGCTGGATCAGGAGAAGGACTATCTTCGGAAGCTGGAGAAGGCGGCCGGCTTCGCGGTGGAGATGCGCGATGATCCGCTCCTGCGCCCCGACGAATTCAAGCTGGTGGTGAAGGGAGCAGGGCGGGACGTAACGCAGCAATACTCGGTCGCGTAGCGGGTTGACCGAACCCTATGCCACGACTAGCTTTTCGGGCTCGCATTCTTTTTTCCGTTTCGAGACCATGACCTACGCCATTATCCGCACCGGCGGCAAGCAGTATCGGGTTCAGCCCGGGTCGACGCTGCGCATCGCGACGCTCCCCGGCGATGCCGGCGCCTCGGTTGAATTCAACGAAGTACTGCTCGGCTCCGACGGCTCGACCGTCCGTACCGGCGTCCCGTACCTTACCGGTGCCAAGGTGACCGGCGAGATCGTGAAGCATGGTCGCGGCGAAAAGATCGTCGTGTTCAAGTTCAAGCGCCGGAAGAACTACGCCCGCAAGCAGGGGCACCGGCAGGGGTTCACGGAAGTCCGCATCAAGGACATCACGCTCGGCTGACGAGGGGACACCATGGCACATAAAAAGGGCGTCGGCTCGTCCCGCAACGGGCGCGACAGCAATCCGAAGTACCGCGGAATCAAGAAGTACGGGGGCGAGGCCGTCCGCGCCGGGAACATCATCGTGCGCCAGTGCGGCACGCGGTGGCACCCGGGGCAGAACGTCGGACTCGGCACCGACTACACCATCTACGCGCTCGTCGATGGCGTCGTCCGCTTCCACCACAAGGACAAGAAGCGCCAGCAGGTGAGCGTCGACCCGTTCCCGGTCGAGACGGTTCCCGCCGCCTGATCTGCACCGCGCTGATGACAACGCCTCCGGTTCGCCGGGGGCGTTTTCGTTTGTCCGGCCAGCGAGAACGACGCCGCGGACGCAACACGCGGTCGCGACAGCCGGGGGCGGCCGCGGGGGTCGGACGGGCAGAACGACGGAGCACCGCCGAAGGGCGGACCATTGCCAGCCCGGTGCAACCTCCCCCATCGTACCATCGTACGGCACGACAGACCGGCGCCCTCTGGCGGTCCGGAGAGGATTTCCCCTGGCGGCAGGATGACTCCATGGCGCTCTGGAACAAGTTGCGGACCGAACTCGATCGCGCCGGACGCGTCGCGAATGACGCCCTCGACGAAGGCAAACTCCGCCTCGAGGTCTTCCGGGCGCGCCAACTCGTCGACCGCGCGGCCCAGTCGTTAGGCTACGCGGTCTACCGTGCCCGAACCGGGAAGGAGACGCCGGACGACCACGCGATGGTGCGACTGGTCGACGCGGTGCGCACGCGCGAGGAGGAGTTGGCCGTACTCGAGGATCGGATGCGCACGCTCACCGGGCGCAACGTCCCGGCTGACGGGGCCCCGCGCGCCGATGCCCCTCCGCCCCCCGCCTCCAGCGCTTCACCGTCGCCCGGTCCCGCGTCCGACGGTCCTGCTGCGACGCTCTAGGGGGAGCAGGTCGGTCGCGCCAGGGTCGGCCGAACACAACCGCACACACGACGAGGGGCGCACCGGCTGGTGCGCCCCTCGTGCATTGGGTGTCGGACGCGAACGTCGCGCGGGTGTTGCCGCGCGCACGTCCGCCGGCGCCATCTCAGGGCTTGGCGCGATAGTCTGGCGGCAGCGTCTTGTAGCGGCGCATCAGTTCGTCCTGGCGTGACGGCCGTTGCACCTCACGGCCACGCACGTACACCCGCTCGGCGCGCGTGTACAGCTCAAACGGATCGCCACTCCAGATCACCAGCGTCGCGTCACGACCGGGCTGCAGCGAGCCGACGCGGTCCGCGACGCCGTACATCTCCGCTGGGGTCAACGTCACCGCGCGCAGGGCGGCGTCCCACGGCATCCCGAAGGCGACCGCTACCCCTGCCTCGTACTTCACGTTGCGCGCGTTGAAGGCGTCGACGCCGCCGGCAATGATCACCCGGGCCCCGGCTTGCTGGAGCAGCGCCGCGTTCTCCTGCCGCGCCCCGAGCATCGAGAAGTCGCGCGGAATGTTGTTGAGCGCTCCCACGAGCACATAGGCCTTCGCTGCGGCAATCTGGTCGGCGACCTTCCACGCCTCGGTCGCCGAGGTGAGGGCGACCTTGATCCCGAACTCCTTGCCGATGTCGAGTGCGACGACGAGGTCGCTGGCGCGGTCGGCGTCGATGGCGAGCGGAATCTCGCCACGCAGTACGGGCTGTAGCGCCTCGAGATCGACCGGACGCGCGGCCAGCGGGCGCGAGGCGTTGGCGTCGTACCGACTGCGGCGCCTGGGCCAGTCACGGGCTTCGGCGAGGACGGCACGCAAACGCTGGTACACCTCGGCGCGCGAGGCGCCACGGTCTGGCCCCTTGGAGCCGATGTCGGCGAACATCGCCGCCGGCCCCTTGAGCAGGACGTCGCCTAACGCGCCGTCGCCGAGCGACACGACGGCGCCCTGGCCGCCAACAAGTCCGCCGCGCGGGATGAGCCCGACGGTGGTGATCCCGTCATTGCGCGTCACCTGCAGCAACGCCGACGCGGGATTGAAACCGTCCCACACCCGGAGCGACGGCGTCACCCCATCGCCCTGGCCGCTGGCGGACAGGTCGACCGTCTGCTCCACGGCGCCGATCTCGGTGAGGCCGAGCGAGGTGGTCGCATTGACGATGCCCGGCGTGACCCACTTGCCTTTCGCGTCGATGCGCTGCGCATCGGCAGGGATCGCGATGTTGCTCCCGACGGCGACGATCTTCCCGTCGCGGACGAGTACCGTCCCGTTCTCGATCGCCGGGCCGCTCACCGGATGGACCTTGCCCCCCGTGATTGCGATGGTCTGCGCGGAGAGCGATGCGGTGGCCACCGCGAGCGAGGCGCAGGCGACGCTCACCCAGGCCGGAATGCGTGTCATGATCGTCATCTCAGCGCCCTCCCTCGGTCTCGGGGACGAAGCCCAGTTCGAAGTCGGTGCGCCAGCGCGACGCGGGATTGAGGCGATCGTACAGCATGGCCCCGTCGATCCAGACTTTTTCTGCGCGAGAGTAGATGCTGAACGGCGTGCCGCTCCACAGCACGACATCGGCGTTCTTGCCCGGCTCGAGCGTCCCGACGCGATCCTCGAGGCCGAGCGCCCACGCCGGGTTGGCGGTGAGCCACCGAATGGCTTCGTCCTCGCTGATGTCGATGCCTAACGTGCGCGCCTCGGCGATGGACTTGGCCGCGTCCTGGTTGAGGCGCTGCATGCCGCTCGCGTCATCGGAGTGGACGATCGCGCGCGCTCCCGCTGCGTGCACGAGGGCGATGTTGGCTCGCACGCCGTCCATCGCCTCGACCTTGAAGCCGCCCCAGTCCGACCAGAGCGACGCCGAGATCCCCTTCTGGGCGAGGAGGTCGGCCAACTTGTAGGCCTCGACGCCATGATGGAACGATCGGATCTGGAAGCCGAACTCGTCGGCCACTTCCATCGCGCCTTCCATGTCGTTGGCGGTGTAGCAGTGCCACTGCACGAGAATGTTGCCGCGCAGCACCTCGGCCAGCGTCTCCATGTTGAGGTCGCGCGCCGGCGGCTCGCCCTTGCGGTCGGCGAGCCAGCGGTCCCAGCGACGGCGGTACTGCTCGGCCTGCAGGTACTGCGCGCGCCAACCGGCCACGTTGCCCATGCGGGTGGATGGGCCGCGGTTGGCATACATACGCTTGGGGTTCTCGCCGCAGGCGTGCTTGAGTCCGTACTTGGCGCCGGGGAACTTCATCCCCCGCACCGTGCGCGAGGGGACGACCTTGAGCGTCACGCCGCGTCCGCCGATGAGGTTGGCCGAGCCGGGGAGGACCTGGACCGTCGTGACGCCGCTCGCCAGCGCGCGCGGGAACTGCGGGTCCTGGGCGTAAATGGAGTGCTCGGCCCAGACGTTAGGCGTGGACGGACTCGTCGCTTCGTTGCCATCGCTCAACGCCTCGACACCGGGAGCCGGGTAGACCCCGAGGTGGGTGTGCGTATCGATGATGCCGGGAGTGACAAACTTGCCGGTGCCGTCGATGACCGTGGCATCCGAGGGCACGTCCAGGTTCATCCCGACCGCCGTGATCTTGCCGTCGCGCAGCAGGATCGACGCGCCACGTAGTGTCGGTCCGGCGGCCGTCATGATCGTGGCGTTGCGGATGACGGTCGTGCGCACTGCGAACGGACGATATGTACTGGGGAACGGATCGGCGTTCGGAAGGCTCAGGGCACCCGCGCCGGGGGAGACCTTCGGGGTGCTGTCGGCGGCGGTTAGCGCAGGGCGGGGGGCGGGTGCCGGCACGGGCTGCTGCGCGGCACAGCCCACGGCGCTCGCGCCGAGGAGGAGCGGGATGAACGCTCGCATGGGGTCGCTGGACTCCGGTGGCTGGAAGGGGGGACGACGGCGGCCGAAGCTACCGGTCGAGCCACCCCCCGGCCAGATGGCACCGTGACGCGCCGGGCCGTCGGAAAGGCGCGTCGCCGGGCGCCGGTTATCCTCCCTTCGCCCCCTCCCGCTGCCGGACGAAGGGAACGATCTCGTCGGTCACGTCGGTACACACCGCATCGACCCCGAGCGCGATGAGGAGCGAGACCGCCGCGGTGCTATTCACGGTCCAGGCGATGACCCGCCCACCGGCACCATGCACGCGGTTCACGAGCGCGGCGTCGATCATCTCCCAACGCTGCCAGTAGTCGCGCGCGCCGGCGGCCCGGAGCGCGCGTTCGGGTTCGACCAGATAGCTCGTCGTGAGAATCCCCGTCGGGAGCTCGCGCGCCATCTCGCGGACCGTGCGGGAAATGCGATGATCGAAGCTGTGGACGGCGGCGCGCGCCCGGTGCAAGGTGAGTTCCGAGACCACTCGGCTCTCGATCGACGGCGCCTTGACCTCGACGTACAGGGTTGCGCGTCCGTCGACGCAGGCAAGCGTCTCGTCGAGCGAAGGGATGTCCCCCCCACCGAAGGACTCTCGGCGGAGTTCGGAGAAGGTCAGCGCGGCGATGGGGACCCCGAGGCTTCCCGCTGGCGACCCGGGGGGTGGGAGGAGGTGCGCGTCATGGTGCACGACGACCACCCCGTCGCGAGTGGCATGCACGTCGAGCTCGATGCCATCGGCACCGGCCTCGATGGCCGCCGCAAAGCCTGCCAGGGTGTTCTCCCGCGACTTGCGCGGCATACCGCGATGGGCGATGACTTCCATTGACACCGGGCGTCAGGAGCGAGGGGCGGTGAGCGTGTCCGACCGGAAGCGCCCCCATCTTAACACTTTCCTCCGTCGGGCGTCTCACGGGTCGGAACCGGATACGAATGACCGCGGATATTGTATCGGGCGTGGAAGCGCCGGACGGCGAGTTGATCGCGCGCTGGCGCGCGGGTGACGAGCGAGCTGCCACCCTCCTGGTGGATCGGCACGCTCCGTCGGTCGCGCGATACGTGGCGAGTCTGGGGATTCGTGAGGGTGTGGACGAGGTGGTGCAGGACGCGTTCGTGCGGGCGTTTGGATCGCTGGACGCCTTTCGGGGCGACAGCTCGTTGCGAACCTGGATCTTCACCATCGCCAGGCGGTTGGTGCTGGACCGGCGACGCGCCCGCAAACGACAGCGGGACACGACGGAGTTGCAGGACGGAGACGTGGTGACCGAGTATGACGCCCTCGACGGGATGATCGCCGAGGAAGCCGAGCGGAAGATGCAGCGCGCCATTGGCCGCCTCACCGCGACGCAACGCGAGGTCTTCACGCTGCGGGTGAGCGATGGCCTGTCCTACAAGGAGATCGCCGACGTGGTCGGAACGACGGAAGGTGCGGCGCGCGTGCACTATCACAACGCGCTGCGGCAGATCAAGGAGACGCTCAATGACTGATTGCCCGAACGTCGCAATGCGGGAGCTGCTTCCCGAGCTGCTGCATGATGCCCTCTCCGCCACCGATCGGGTGGCCGTGGAGGCGCACCTCGCGAGCTGCGAGGACTGTGCGGCGGAGTTCGCGCTCCTGCGCGCTGCGCAGCGCACGATGGCAGGCGTCCGTGTCCCGGCCTTCGACACGGCGGCGATCGTCGCGGCCCTGCCGCGTCCTGGGGCGCGCGCTCTCCAGATTCAGCCCGTCGCCTCGCAGCGGCGACGCTCCCCGATCTTCTTCCGGCTGGCGGCGGCGATCACCTTCGTCTCGCTCGGCGGGATGTCGCTCGCGGTGGCGCGCTCCTACTTCGGGAGCTCGCCGGTGGCCATCGTCGACTCGGCGCTGACGGGGGAGGGACCCTCGCCCGTGGCGCAGCAGGCCGCACTCGACGCCGCGCCGGCGCTCGCCAGCGCCGACACCCCGGTGAGCAGCGGGTCGGCCGCGAGCGGCCCCTCCGTCCATACCGCGTTGGGCGACCTGAATGACGCCGAACTCGAATCCCTTCTCAGTCAGCTGGACCAACTCGAAGCCGCCCCATTGGCCGAACCCGAAAGCACGCCGGGCGGTCGCGTGGTGGCCAGCAATGGCACTGGTTCGTAGGAGACCCTGGTCGATGATCCGCCTTTTCGTCCCCCTGTTTGTCCTCGCTACGGCTGGCCAGCTCCAGGCGCAGCGCGTGACGAGCGGTGCCCCCCCGCGGGGGCGCGCGCAGCTCGAGCAGCGCTTTCGCGAACGATTCGGGCAGGTCCTCAAGGAGCGCCTCTCGCTCACCGACGCGCAGCTGGCACAGATGAGCGAGGTCAACACGCGACTGGAGAGCAAGCGACGCGAGCTCTTCATCGAGGAGCGCGCCGTGCGCAAGGAAATGCGCGACGTCCTCAAGGGCGCCGAGGATCAGGCGACCCAGGACCGCGTCGCACAGCTCATGGATCGTGCGCTGCGCGTCCAGCGCGCCCGCCTCGACCTGATGGAAAACGAGCAGCGCGAGCTGTCGACGTTCCTCACGCCGGTGCAGCGCGCCAAGTTCATGGGGATGCAGGAGCAGCTTCGCCGTCGTGCCGACGACATGCGCCGACGGGCCGAGGGCGACACGCTCCCCGATTCGCTCGGCATCGACATGCCGAGGCCCGGGCAACGCCGTCAGATGCTGCGACGGCCGGGCCAGCCGTAGCGCTCGGCCTTCACGCGCCGCGATGGGTGCCGTCACCCACCGCGATCGTCGGCTGGGGGCCGCGTTGAGCCGCCGCGGTTGCGACGCTACATTCCGGCGTCGGCCCGGGTGGCGGAATTGGTAGACGCAGGGGACTCAAAATCCCCCGCCCTCAGGGGTATACGAGTTCGAGTCTCGTCCTGGGCATGAGGGAAAGACACGGGGCGCGCTGTCATCGCAGCGCGCCCCGTGTCGTGTCAGAGGCCTCGGGCGGGCACGGGCCCTTCCCGCGCTTCGCCCTACTTGTACTGGATCGGTAGCAGGACGCGCGTGCGTACTACCTGGCCCTTCGACTTGCCGGGGGTGAACTCGATCTTCGCGACGACATTCTTCGCGGCGGAGGCGAACGCCGGGGTCGACGCCAGCACCACCTCGACGCTTCCCGGCTCGACCTTTCCGCTCACGTCCACGACGAACTGCACCTGCGCTTGACCCGCGACTCCGATACGCTTGAGGTTCGCCGGATACGAGTCCGCCACGAGGCGCGCCGTCTTGGCCGGGTTCGCGAGTCGGGGCGGGGTATCCACGTCCTCCCCGGCGTAGACCTGGTCGCTCGCCTGGGCGCGGAGCGCCGGAGCGGCAGCGAGGGTGAGCAGTGCGGCGGCAACGACGGGGAGCAGGCGATCAGGGCGCATACGGGTCACTCCGGAATTGATTGGGGTCAACCCGATCGAGTCTCGGACGCTCGCGCGCGCATCTGAAATCGCGTGCGTCGCTGTCCGCCGGTGTGGCGGATCGCCGCTCACTATCGTTGGAGGCGTGACATGGATCACCTGATTGCCCCCTTCTCGGACACGCCCGCGACGATGACGTCTCTCCCCTCAATCCTCGTCACGCGCCGGCTTCCCGAGCCCGTGGAGACCACGCTGGCGCAGGCGTACGGCGCCGTGCTCAACGCCACGGACGAGCCACTCGCCCCCCGCGATCTTCGCGCGGCGCTGGCGCGCTACGACATCGTGCTCTGCACGCTCACCGACCGCCTGACGAGGGACGTGCTCACCGACGGCGCTCGGCGCGTGCGCCTGCTCGCGAACTTCGGGGCGGGAACCAACCACATCGATCTCGAGGCGGCGCGCGACGCGGGAATCGTGGTGACCAACACCCCCGGCGTCCTGACCGACGATACGGCCGACCTCACGCTGCTGCTCATCCTGGCGGCGGCCCGCCGCGCGCGCGAAGGCGACCGTGAGCTGCGCGACGCCTCGTGGAGCGGCTGGCGTCCGACGCACTTGCTGGGGACGCGCGTGAGCGGAGCGACGTTAGGCATCGTGGGCTTCGGGCGCATCGGTCAGGCGGTCGCACGACGCGCGGCGCTCGGTTTCGGGATGCGTGTGTGCTATCACTCACGGCGCCGGGCCGATGCCGAGGTGGAGCGCGCCTGCGGTGCGTCGTACGTCCCGACACTCGATGCGCTCCTCCCGCAGTGCGACATGATCTCGTTGCATTGTCCCGCCACCCCCGACACCCATCACCTCATCGGCGACGCCGAGCTGCGCCGCA
Organism: Gemmatimonadota bacterium; assembly: GCA_016719105.1. NCBI lineage: Bacteria > Pseudomonadati > Gemmatimonadota > Gemmatimonadota bacterium. Next base: position 708,913 of record JADKAQ010000001.1, read on the forward strand.
TGCGGCCCTCGGCGTTCCTGGTGAACACCTCGCGCGGAGACGTGGTCGACGAGACTGCCCTGATCGCCGCCCTCCAGGACGGGACGATCCGCGGGGCCGGGCTGGACGTCTTCGAGCGAGAACCGGCGGTTCCCGAGCCGTTGCGCCTGCTCCCTAACGTCTTCGCCCTCCCGCACCTGGGGAGCGCCACGCAGGCGTCGCGCGTGGCCATGGGGGAGTGTGCGATCCGCAACATTGCCGCATTCCTGCGGGGCCAGGAGCCGCCGGATCGCGTGGTGTAGGGGAGGGGCCCGCCGCTGCCGCGTAAGGCACCGGCGCACTGGGCGACGATTGCCGGGCGAGTTCCACGCTCGCCGCGCCCTCCCATCGCACGTTGCGACGCGCATTCGCGGTGCGCGTGACGCGCGCGTGACGCCGCGCCGTATCTTGCCGGCACGGAACATCTCGCGTGTCGCGTGGCTATCAGTCCGCATTCGCTTGCCGCCTCAAACCACGCTCCCTAGCTTTCCGCGCACTTCCGATCATTGGTTGCCCGCGCGGCGCACCCCTTTAGTTCGCCGTCGTTCGCACGGGGCACTTCCGAGTCCACCCGACCTCCATGACGCTGACCATCGCTGCGCGCGCCACGAACACGGCGACGCTGAACACGCCGTTGCTGGTGACCCTGCTGCCTGCGGGCACCGACCTGCCGCCTCACCTCAAGGTGCTGGACAAGGCCATCGGCGGAGCGATCGGGCGCACCCTGCGTCGCGGCGATTTCCGCGGCGGGCGCGACGAGACGTTGCACCTGGTGGGCGGGAGCCGAGGCCCCCGGCGACTCCTGCTGGTCGGGTACGGTGCGGCCAGCGACCGGGCGCTCGCGCTGCGGCGTGCCGCGACGCTGGCCGCCCGCCAGGCGCACCGCATGGGGGTCGGCACGATGTCGATCGTCGCAGGTGCCGTCGATGCGGGCGAGGCCGAGGCGATCCTGGTTGGCGCGCAGCTCGGCTGCTGGGAGTATCTCGACCTGCGCACGCCACCGCCCGAGAGCGACCGTCGTGCCCCGCTTCGCGAGGCGACGCTGATCGCCGACAATGCCAAGTCGCTCGGGAGTGCCGTCGGCGCCGCCCAGGCGGTAGGGGCCGGGTACGCCCTCTCGCGCCGCCTCGCGCAGATGCCCGGCAACCTTTGTACCCCCGACCTGCTCGAGGAAACGGCGCGCGAGCTGGGCAAGCGCCACGCCCTCAAGGTCACGGTGCTGGGGCGCAAGGAGATGGAGCGCGAGAAGATGGGATCGTTCCTCTGCGTCGCGCAGGGAACGCCGCAGGATCCCAAGCTCGTCGCCATGGAGTATCGCAAGGGCCCTAAAGATCAGAAGCCCATCGTGCTCGTGGGGAAGGGGCTGTGCTTTGACACCGGCGGCATCTCCATCAAGCCCGCCGAGCGCATGGAGTTCATGAAGTTCGACATGTGCGGCGCGGCCGGTGTCATCGGCGCCATGGAAGCCATCGCCCGCCTCGCGCTCCCGATCAACGTCGTCGGCGTGTTCGGCGCGACGACCAACATGCCGTCTGGCACTGCCGTGAAGCCGGGCGACGTCGTGACCGCCTCCACCGGGACCACGATCGAGATCATCAACACGGACGCCGAAGGGCGACTGGTGCTGGCCGACGTCCTGGCGTGGGTCAAGCGCTTCGATCCGGCGGCCGTCGTCGATGCCGCCACCCTGACGGGCGCGTGCGTCGTCGCCCTCGGCAACACCACCACCGGCGCGCTCGGGAACGACGACGCCCTGGTGGCCGAGGTGGTGGGCGCCGCCCGCCGCGCGAGCGAGCCGGCTTGGCAGCTTCCGATGTTCGACGAGTACCGCGAGCAGATCAAGTCGGACGTCGCCGACATCAAGAACACGGGCGGTCGCGCCGGCGGGACGATCACGGCCGCCATGTTCCTTCGCGAGTTTGTCTCCTATCCGTGGGTGCATCTCGACGTGGCTGGCACCGCCTACAGCGAGAGCGACCTCGGCATCATCCCCAAGGGGCCGACCGGGACGCCCACGGGCACCTTCATCGAATTCGTTCGAGGGAGAGCGCACTGATCCCGTTGTTCCGATTCCTCCGGCTCGCCGGCCTCGGCCTCGCGGTCGGGGCCGTTTTTCACGGGACGGCAGGTGCCCAGCAGCGCCCGCCGGCCAAGCCCCCGGCGCGCCAGGAGGCGACCCCGGCGGCGAAGGCCGCCAAGGCCAAGGCCGACTCGATCAAGAAGGCTCGCGCCGATTCACTCAAGAAGGCCGGCGCGGACACGCTCCAGAAGGCGGGCGTCGACACGCTCAAGAAGCCGGCGTCCGATACGCTCAAGGCCCGCGCCGATTCGCTCGCGGCTGCGTCTGCGGCCGAGGTCAAGGCCGCGATGGAGAAGGCGGCGGCCGATTCGATCAAGCAGCGGCAGGATTCGCTGCGGGCCGATTCGGTCTTCACCGATTCGTTGCAGCGCGAGAGCCAGCGCATCCTGCGCGAGCAGGAGCGGCGCGGCGACACGGTCAAGGCGCCAACGCCATCGGCCGAGATGCCGCATCTCACGGACCTGGGCGACCCCTACCGCTGGGGACGTGACGAACTGGCGGCCACGGGGGCATTGACGTTAGGCGACCTGCTCGAGCGTGTCCCCGGGCTCACGGTCTTTCGCACCGGGTGGCTCGGGTCGCCGCAGGTGGGGGCGATGTTGGGTGACCTGGGAAAGGTCCGCGTCTTCTACGACGGCATCGAACTGGACGCGATCGATCCGAGAAACGGCGGGATGCTCGACCTGTCGTTCGTGCAACTCTGGCAACTCGAGGAAGTCCGCATTGAACGCGGGGCGAGCGAGGTCCGCGTGCACCTGCGTTCGTGGCGGGTGCGAAGCGTGACACCGTCGACGCGAGTCGACATCGGCACGGGCGACCTGGAAACCAACGGCTATCGCGGCTACTACGGACAACGGTGGCGGAACGGCGGGGCCTTGCAGCTGGGCGCCTACCAGATCGGGACGCGTGACAACCGCGGCGCCGGCGATGCCGACGGCCTCTCGCTCTTCGGCCGCGGTGGCTGGGCGCGCGGGCGTTTCAGCGCCGATGTGTCCTTCACCCGCTCCACGCGCTCGCGCACCGAACAACTGCGCGACGAGGACCTCGTCCCGGTCCGTCCCAACCTCCCGCTGTTCGACGGGGCGTTCAACGAGGCCTATCTCCGTGGCGCATACACCGACACCACGCGCGGCGTCTGGCTCCACCTTACCGCGGCCCGGCTCTCGCACACCCAGAACAACCTCGCCCACCGCGACACGGTGGACGTCCCGCTCCAGCCCACGTCGAACGAGCTGAGCATCGCCCGGCAGCAGTATGTCGCCGCGGCGGGGTGGGAGCGTGGGGCGCTCGCCGTCTCCTTCACCGGTCGTCTGCGTCGCCTCGACTCGCTCTCGCACTTCACGCCCTCCGCTCGCATCGCATACGAACGGTCGCGCGTTGCCCTCGCCGGCTTCGTGGAGCAACAGGACGAGCGCAAGCTTCGACGCGTCGACGGCTCGGGGCGGTTCCTGCCGCTCTCCTGGCTCGGCGTGTCGGGGGCGGTGAGCTACTACGCGCCCACGCAGGGCGGGCTCTTCCCGACGTCGCTGACCTACCGCGGCGAAGTTGGCGTTCGGCTCAACCGGGCCTGGCTCTCGGGCGGGATCATGTCGCGCGACACCGCGCAGCTCATCGCACCCATCGTCTTCGACACCGGCTTCACGGGGCGTTCGGTCGGTGCGGCCACCGGGACCTTCGTGGCGTTCCGAGGCAAGGTCTGGAAGGACCTCGGCTTCGACGTGATCGCGGTGAAGTGGGATTCGGCCGGGATGCTCCGCCCCGAGTATCAGACGAGATCGCAGCTCTACATCGAGACCGGGTGGCGCTCGCGCTTTCCGACCGGGAACCTGCACATCCTGTTCGCCATCTCGCACGAGTACCGCACGCAGGCCCTCTTTCCGCTCGGCGACCAGATCCTGGCGGCGTCGCAATACCGGTCGTTGGGTGCGCAGCTCGAGATTCGGTTGCTGCAGGCGACGCTCACGTACCAGTTTCGGAATGCGCTCAACGAGATCTACCAGCAGGTGCCTGGCTTTCTACATGCACCGGCCGGTGCAGTTCTACGGCGTGCGATGGTACTTCTTCAATTGATTGACAAGGTTATTGTCCTGCAATAACTTGCGCGGCCTCATATGATCCGAAGCATGACGGGTTTTGGCGTGGCGGAAGGGACGGTAGGCGCTGCACGCGTCGCCGTCGAGATCCGCTCCGTCAATCATCGATTCTTCAACGCGACCATACGCCTCCCCTCGGAGTTGGGCCGATGGGAGACCGAGGTGCGCGAGGCGCTTCGCAAGCGTGTCACCCGCGGCCACATCTCGCTCACGGCTCGCGTCGAGCGCGGCGTAGCGGGGGCTCCGGCCATCGACGAGACGCGATTCGGCGCCTACGTCGAACTCTTGCGGCGGCTGCAGGCGCGCTACCAGCTCGACGGCGAGATCGACGTCGCGGCCGTGCTCCGCATGCCCGACGTGATGTCCTCGATCTCCGAGGGAGAGGACGGCGACGTGAGTGAACTGCTCGCCATCGTCGACGCGTCGGCCCAGGCGCTCTCCGCGTCACGCGAGGAAGAGGGGGAGCGACTCGCCGTGTACTTGCTGGAGCGCCTGGCGATCGTCGAAGGGGCGCTCTCCCGCATCGCCGAGCGTGCCCCAACGCGGCTGCTCGAACAGCGGGAGCGGCTCCGCGCCTCGGTGCGGGAGCTGGCGCAGGGGGTGGCGGTGGACGAGGGGCGACTGGCGATGGAAATCGCCGTCCTGGCCGACCGACTCGACGTGCAAGAGGAGCTGTCGCGCTTCAAGTCGCACAACACGGCCTTCCGGCAGACGCTGTCGCGCAAGGATGGTGAGCCGGTGGGCAAGCGGCTCGGCTTCCTGTTGCAGGAGATGCTGCGCGAGGCGAACACGACCGGGAGCAAGTCCAACGACGCGGCCATGCTGGCCGACGTCGTGACGATCAAGGAGGAGCTGGAGCGGATCCGCGAGCAGGTGGAGAACCTCGAGTGAACCCGTTTCCGCTCATCCTGTCGTCTCCCTCGGGGGGAGGGAAAACGACCCTCGCCCGCATGTTGCTTCAGCGGCGGGAGGACGTCGGATACTCGATCTCCTGCACGACACGCTCGCCGAGGAATGGCGAGACGCACGGGAAGGACTACCACTTCCTGTCGCTCGACGACTTCCGGGATCGACGGGGGCGCGGCGACTTCGCCGAATCGGCCGAGGTCCACGGGAACCTGTACGGGACGCTCAAGTCCGAGGTGGACCGGGTTTTCGGGACCGGACGGCACGTGGTGATGGACATCGATATTCAGGGGGCGAGACAATTCATCGCCGCGTACCCCGAATCGGTGTTAGTCTTCCTCCTTCCACCGTCGGCCGAAGTCCTGCTGGGACGACTGACGGGTCGGAACACCGAGTCCCCGGAGGCGGTGCGCAAGCGCCTCACCGGCGCCCGCGACGAGTTGGCGGCGGTGGGGAGCTATCAGTACGTGGTCGTGAACGACGATCTGGAGCGCGCCTACACGCAGGTCGCCTCCATTGTCGATGCAGAAACGGTGCGGCACCGCCGGGTGCCGCTGCTGGAGGATCGGGTGCGGCAGCTCGTAGATGGGCTGGACCGCGAAATCACGAAGTACGCACGAGCAACCTGACGAGCTATGCGAGTCTTTACGCCTGACGAAATCGCCAACGCTTCCGCCAACAAGTACCTCGGGGTCCTCGTGGCGGCGAAGTACGCGCGCGTGCTCAACGAGATGCCGAAGAACCTGACGCCGAGCGCGCGCGAGAAGAAGCTGACGACGCGCGCCATGGAGGAGCTGGCCGGTGGCGACGTGGAGTACAAGGTGATCCCCCGCCGTCGCGCGGAGTAGCGCCCGTTCGTCCGTTCGCGAAGCGCCGCATCCTCCTCGGGGTCACGGGAGGGATCGCCAGCTACAAGTCGGCCTCGCTGGCGCGTTTGCTCACGCAGGCCGGCGCCGAGGTCGACGTTGTCCTGACGCGTTCGGCGCTGGAGTTCATCGGCGCCGTGACGTTTGAGGCGCTCACCGGGCGCGCGGTCCACACGGAGCTCATTGCCCCCGGGCACGCCCTCGATCACATCAAGCTCGCGCGAGGCGCAGACCTGGTGCTGGTTGCGCCGGCCACCGCCGACACACTCGCGCGCGCCGCACACGGCTTCGCCAACGACCTCCTCACGGCGGCGCTACTCGCCACGACGGCGCCGGTCCTCATCGCCCCGGCGATGAACGACCGCATGTGGGGACACCCCCAAACGACGCGCAACGTGGCGCACCTGCGCGAGTTCGGCTATCACGTCATCGACCCGGACGTTGGGGACCTCGCCGTCGGCGAGGGATTCGGCCCCGGTCGCATGCCCGAGCCGGAGACGATCCTCTTCCACGCGGCGCGGTTGCTCGAAGGGCACCTGCCGCTTGCCGGGCGCACCATCGTCGTGACCGCCGGCCCCACGCGCGAAGCGGTCGACCCCGTGCGGTTCATCTCCAACCGCAGCAGCGGGAAGATGGGAGTGGCGATCGCGGAGGCGGCGTGGCGACGGGGCGCGCACGTGAAGCTCATTGCCGGCCCGTTAGGCGTGACGCCGGCCCCGGTCCTCGATGTCGAACGCGTCACCACCACCGCGGAGATGCGTGACGCCGTCGCGCGCGCCCTGCCGCACGCCGACATCCTCGTGATGGCGGCGGCGCCGTCCGACTTTCGGCCGGTCACGGTGTCGGGGTCGAAGATCAAGAAATCCGGCGCCCCCGAGGCGATCGCCCTCGCCCCCACGCCCGACATCCTGCGCGACACGATGAGTGCCCGCCGGCCAGGGGCGATCATCGTCGGCTTCGCGCTGGAGACCGACGACGTTCTCGCGAACGGCGCCTCCAAGCTGTCTGCCAAGGGACTCGACCTGATCGTCGTGAACGACGCGCGCGAGGCGGGGGCCGGCTTCGAGGGTGATACAAACCGCGTCACCTTCCTCTCGCGGGATGGGGCAAGCGAGCCACTGCCGTTGCTCAGCAAGCGCGAGGTGGCCGACGCCATCCTCGACCGCGTCGAGAGGCAGCTCGGTGGACGCTAAGGAGCGACTGCGCCTCTACCTCGAGCAGCGGCGCGATGCGGGCGAGACGGAGCTGGTCCTCGATTCCATGTCGGTCGAGGAGGTCATGCGCATGTTGGGCGCCGGCGGCGCCGGGCGGGGGACGCCTGGCGCCTCCGCTGCAGCGGCTCGTGCGGTTCCCGCCTTCGATCGACCTGCCCCCGCCGATCGTCCCGCCGTCGCGGCGCCCGCCGCCAGCGAACCGCCGGGCGACTGGCGACAGGCGCTACGAGCGCTCGACTCCCGCCCGTCGGGCGAGGGGAAGGGTGAGGCCGCTCAGTCGCCCCCGCCGGTGCCGCGCGCGCCGCTCCCGCGCACCGACAGCCAGCGCGCCCCGTCGCCGGCCGCGGCCGCCGCTCGCCCGCTCCCTCCCGAGGCACCGCCCGGTTCGGAGGGCGATCGTCCCGATGCCCCAGTCTCCTCGAGTCGTCCCATGACCGCTCCCGCCGAAGGCTCGCCGCCGCAGGAGGCGTCGCACGCCACGATCCCCCTCGAGCAGGTTCCCACCGGGCTCGTCGTCGGGTCGCCCGCGCACGAGCTCTTCGGGGGACCCCAGTCCCCGTGGCAGACGCTGGATGACATCGCCGCGGCGGCGGCGCACTGTGAACGCTGCACCCTCTTTCGCACCGCCAAGCAGGCTGTCCCCGGCCAGGGGAATCCGGAGGCCGACTTCGTCTGCGTCGGCGAGGCGCCGGGAGCCAACGAGGACGAGCAGGGGGTGCCGTTCGTGGGGCAGGCGGGGCAACTGCTGACCAAGATCCTCGCCGCCATCAACCTGTCGCGCGACGACGTCTTCATCTGCAACGTGCTCAAGCACCGCCCCCCGGGGAACCGCAACCCGACCCCCGACGAGGTCACGGCCTGTTCGCCATTCCTCGTTAGGCAGATCGAGCTGCTCAACCCCAAGGTGATCGTCGCGCTCGGGACGTTTGCGGCGCAAACACTATTGCAGACCAAGGAGCCGATCGGCAAACTGCGCGGCAAGATCCACCGCTACTACGGGGTGCCCCTGATCGTCACCTACCACCCGGCGGCATTGCTGCGCAATCCGTCGTGGAAGCGCCCGACCTGGGAAGATGTCCAGCTTGCTCGACGACTCTTCGACCGCGCCCGCAGCGCGTGATCCGTTCCGCGATCGGCGCCCTCCCTATTCGGAGGACGCCGAGCAGGCGGTGATCTCGGCGATGATGATGGATCGCAACGCCATCGTGCGTGCGATCGAGTTCGTCGACGATACGATGTTCTATCGCGAGGCGCACCGGCGCCTCTTTCGTGCGATGCTCTCGCTCAACGAGCGAGGGTCGGTCGTCGACGTCCTCACCCTTGCCAACGAGCTCTCGCTGCGCGGGGAGCTCGAGGTGTCGGGGGGGAAGGACTACCTCGCCGAACTCGTCGACGCCGTCCCCACGTCGGCCAACGTCGAGTACCACGCCAAGATCATCCGCGAGAAGGCGATCGTCCGTCGCCTCATCGAGACGTCGACCGAGATCATCACCTCGGCGTACGAAGGGAAGACGACGTCGCACGACCTGCTCGACACGGCCGAGCAGCGCATCTTCCAGATCAACCAGTCGCGCAAGTCCGAGGGCTTCCATCGCATCAAGGAACTCCTCTGGCAGGCGATGGAGAAGATCGAGGAGCTGAGCCGCCACGGCGAGAGCGTGACCGGCGTCCCCTCCGGCTTCGACGACCTCGACAAGCTCACGTTAGGCTTCCAGCCGTCCGAACTGACGATCGTCGCCGCGCGTCCGTCGATGGGCAAGACCGCCTTCGTCCTCAACGTGGCACAGAACGCGGCCTACTACGGCAAGACGGCCGTGGCGCTCTTCTCCCTGGAAATGGCGAAGGAGCAGCTCGTGACGCGTATGCTCGCCGCCGAGGGGTGGGTCGATGCGCAAAAGCTGCGCAGCGGCAAACTGACCGACGACGACTTCCGCAACCTGGCCAAGGCCTCCGGCATCCTCGGCACGCTCCCCATCTGGATCGACGACACGCCAGGGCTCTCCATCCTCGAGATCCGCTCGCGTTGCCGGCGCCTCAAGGCCGAGAACAACATCGGGTTGATCATCATCGACTACCTGCAGCTCATCCAGGGGCCGGCCGATTCCGAGAGCCGCCAGCAGGAAGTGAGCTACATCTCGCGCTCGCTCAAGATCCTTGCGCGCGAACTCGAGGTTCCCGTCGTCTGCCTGTCGCAGCTCTCGCGCGGTCCGGAGCAGCGCACTGGCGAGAACAAGCGGCCGCAACTCTCCGACCTGCGCGAATCGGGGGCCATCGAGCAGGACGCCGACGTCGTGATGTTCCTCTATCGCCCCGAGTATTACGAAGGCGCGCACGACGAGCGCGGCGAACCGCGCCGCCTGGCCGACGGCACGCCGCTCGACGGGCTCGCCGAGGTCATCATTGGCAAGCAGCGCAACGGTCCGACCGACACGGTGCGCATGTACTTCCACAAGAAGTACACGCGCTTCGACAACTACTCGCCGCGCCAGGAGTGATGGCGGCGCGCGCCAAGTCGGTGTACCGCTGCACGGAGTGCGGCGCCGAACATCCCAAGTGGGCCGGGCGGTGCGAGGCATGCGGCGAATGGAACACGCTGGCTGAGGAGGCGGCGCCGCGCCCGGCCAAGCCGGCCGCGCGCTCGCGCGTGGCCCCGGGCACGCACCCGGCGGCCGCGGGGGCCGCGTCGCCGGTCAAGCTGCGCGACGTGCAGTCGGCGCGCGCCTCGCGGCTCTCCTCTGGCATTGCGGAGTTGGACTTCGTGCTCGGCGGGGGGATCGTGCCGGGGTCGATGGTGCTGGTGGGCGGCGAGCCCGGAATCGGCAAGTCGACCCTCCTGTTGCAGGTGGCGGGCTCGCTCACCGCGGGAGGAACCAACGTCCTCTACGTCTCGGGGGAGGAGTCGCCGCTGCAGGTCAAGCTGCGCGCCGAGCGGCTCGGACAGGCGGAAGAGGTGCAACTCCTCTGCGAAACGTCGTTGGAGCAGATCCTGGAGGTCGCCACTGCGGTGCGGCCGGCGGTGATGGTCGTCGACTCGATCCAGACAACGGCGACCGAGGAACTCGAGGGGGCGCCGGGGAACGTCGGGCAGGTGCGCGAGTGTGCCGCGCGCCTGATGCGCTACGCCAAGTCGGCGGGGGCGACGGTCATCGTCGTGGGGCACGTGACCAAGGGAGGCGGGATCGCCGGCCCCAAGACCCTCGAGCACATCGTCGATACGGTGCTGTACTTCGAGGGCGAAGGGACCGGCGACCATCGCATCCTGCGGGCGACGAAGAACCGCTTCGGTTCGGTCGACGAGATCGGCGTCTTTCGCATGACCGAGGACGGGCTCTTGGGGGTCGGCAATCCGTCGGCGCTCTTCCTCGGCGACCGCCAGGGGCGCGCATCCGGGAGCGCGATCACGGCGCTCCTCGAAGGGACGCGCCCGGTGCTCGTCGAGGTGCAGGCGCTGGCGGCCAAGGCCGGATTCGGGACGCCGCAGCGTGTCGCGACCGGCTTCGATGGACGGCGTCTTGCCTTGCTCCTCGCGGTGCTCGACAAGCGCGCGGGACTGTCCTTCGCTCCGCTCGACGTCTTCCTGAACGTGGTCGGGGGGCTGCGCATGCAGGAACCCGCAGGCGATCTCGCGGTCGCGGCGGCGCTCGCCTCCAGCGTCTACGACCAGGCACTTCCCTCGGAGGCGGTCTTCATCGGCGAGGTCGGACTCGGCGGCGAGGTGCGCCCAGTCTCGCAGACCGAACGCCGACTGGCCGAGGCGGCGCAGCTTGGCTTTCGTACGGTGTACCTCTCGGAGCGCGCGCTGCCCCGCAAGTCGCCCGACGGCATCCGCGTGGTTGGGGTGGGAACGTTAGGCAACCTGTTCAAGGACCTGTTCCGCTGATGCGTCACGAAACGTCGCACGACCCGCCGCACGACCTGCAGCACACCCATCGCGGCGACGATCACCAGGATGACCACGAGCGTGACCACGACGCCACGGGCGACTCGCACGATGGGCACGACGTGGCGCGCGCGCCCGGTCACCTGCCGCGCGAGACGACGCCGGCGGAGCTGCGCCCCGAGTCTGCGGGACCGCGCGACGTCGGCGTCATCGTCGTGGCCGCGGGAAGCGGGTCGAGAACCGGACAGGCGGAGCTGAAGCAGTTTCGCTGGGTCGCCGGGAAACCCATGCTCCTGCACAGCCTGCAGGCCTTCCACCGGCGCGCCGACGTGGCGCAGGTCGTGGCGGTGCTTCCGCGTTCGGTCGCCGGCGATCCGCCCCCCTGGATCTTCCAGTGCGACGTCGACCGCCTGCTGGTCGGCGTTGGGGGGCGCGAGCGTGGCGACAGCGTCTGGAGTGGAATCGAGGACCTCGACGATGAGGTGGAGATCGTCGTGGTGCACGACGCGGCGCGCCCCCTCGTGACCGACGCGACCATCGACGCCGTGATCCGCCAGGCGCGGACCGGCACCGCGGCGGTCGCCGCACTGCCGGTCGTCGACACGCTCAAGGAGGTCGACGACGAAGGACGCATTGTGCGCACCGTCGACCGGGCCAAACTGTGGCGTGCGCAGACGCCGCAGGCCTTCCCGCGCGACATGCTCGAGCGCGCGCACCTGGAAGCGCGGCGCGCGGGAATCTCGGCCACCGACGACGCCGCGCTCTGCGAGCGCCTTGGCTTCCCCGTGGTCGTCGTGCGGGGGAGCGAACGCGCCATGAAGGTCACGGAAGCGGGCGACTTCGCGCGCGCCGAGGCCATCGCCCAGATCCCGGAATGAGCACCGCCTCGTTCTCGGTTCCGTTCTGGTCCCCCCCGGAGGTCGAAGCGTCGCTGCGGGAGACGATCGAGCACCTGCAGAACGGCGGGGTTTTGGCCTACCCGACCGAGACGGTGTACGGTTTCGGCACGGCGGTCGACCATGACGCCGTGGAGACGCTGGTGCAGCTCAAGCATCGTCCCCCGGCCAAGCCATTCCTCCTGCTCATCGCCGGGAGCGACATGCTGGCGCGGCTCGACCTCGCCCTGACGCGAGCGGCGTCGTCGCTGGCGGCGCGCCACTGGCCCGGCCCGCTCACGCTCGTGCTCACCGGGGGCGATCGCCGCGTCCCGCCTCGGCTGCGCGGCCCGGAGGGCGGAGTGGCCGTGCGCTGGACCTCGCACCCCGGGCTGCAGCGGCTGCTCCGGGCCTACGGCGACCCGATCACATCGACGAGCGCCAATCGTCCGCGACAGCCCCCGGCGATGACGGCGGGTGAGATCGTGCAGCAGTGGCAACCCGAGATCGCCCGCGGGACCATTCGCCTGCTCGACGGGGGACGCCTGGTGGATTCGCCGCCATCGACCGTGGTCGATTGCACAGGGAGCCGTCCACGCGTCATTCGACCGGGGGCCATTTCGTCCGCCGTCCTTCGCGAGACGGTCCCCGACCTCGTGGGCGACCTCTGACTCCTCCGATCGGGCGAATGCGCCGACCGGGGGCGACGAGTAGGTTCCCCCGTACCTGACTCCTCGACGCCACGGTCGAACGCCCTCGTGAAGATCCTCTTCGTCTGTACCGGCAATACCTGTCGCTCGCCGCTCGCCGAGGTCATCGCGCGACGCGAGGCCATCGAGCGCGGACGGTTGGACATCGACATCGGAAGTGCCGGCACGAGCGCGTGGAACGGCGCCCCCGCCTCGGATGGGTCGCTGCTCGTGGCGCTGGAGCGGCACCTGGACCTCGGTGGACATTCGGCGCAGCAGCTCACCGTCGACCTGGTGCAGGGGGCCGACCTGATCCTGACGATGGGGCCGCAGCACCTGGAGCGCGTGTTGGCGTTAGGCGGGGCGGGGAAGTCGCACCTGCTCACCGCCTTTGGGCGCCCGGACGGCGAGCCCGGGGCGATCCCCGATCCCTTCGGCGGGGATCTCGAGGTGTACCGCATGACGTTCGAAGAACTGCAGCGCGAGATCCGGCGCGTCTTCGACGCCCTCGACCCCGGACCGGCGTGACCGACGCCCTCCCCGGCAGGCTGGTCCTCCTGGGGCACCCGGTGTCGCACTCGCTGTCGCCGGTCTTTCAGAACGCCGCGCTGCGCAGCGCCTGCATCGCGCTGGTCTACGAAGCGCTGGACGTTGCTCCGGAGGCGCTCGACGACACGCTGGCGCGCCTCGTGGCGCAGCGTGCCGCGGGGAACGTCACCATCCCGCACAAGGACGCCGTCTTCCGCGCCTGTCAGGTGACGAGCGCGGTGGCCGCGCGCGCCGAGGCCGTCAACACCTTCTGGGTCGATGACCTCGGTCGGCTGTCGGGAGACAACACCGATGTTGCCGGCTTCGACGCCCTCGCCGACCACGTCGGTGTGGAGCGCGCGGGGGCCATCGTGGCCTGCATCGGGAGTGGCGGGGCGGCGGCGGCAGTCTGTACGGCCGTGGAGCGATGGCCGGGGGCGACGCTTCGGCTCTACGGGCGTTCGTCGGGGCGGAGCGCGGCGTTGGCCAATCGCTTCCCGGCCACGGTGCAGCTGGCGGACTCGCCGGCCGACGCGTTGCGTGGTGCGACGACGGTGGTGAACGCGACCCCCATCGGGATGCGCGACGACGCCCTCCCGGTTCCCGTCGACGAACTCCCGCGTGACGCTCGCGTGATGGACCTGGTGTATCGTCCCGGCGAAACGCGGTGGGTCCGCGAAGCGCGCCGGGCCGGGCACCTGGCGCTCGATGGCTGCGAGATGCTCCTGCAGCAGGGGGCGGCGGCCTTCGAGCGGTGGTTCCATCGCCCGGCGGACCTCGTCGTCATGCGAGAGGCGCTCGCACGGGCGAGTCGGCGCTAGTCGCGGCCCCCGCCCCCACGGGGAGGGCGAGCGATGCAGCACAGGTGGCGACGGGCGGTGCAGCTGGCGCTGTTGCAGGTGGAGACAATCGTGCTCCCTCGCATGTGTGTCGTGTGCGAGGGTCTCATCTCACCTGGTCGATCATCCCTCGCGTGCGATGCCTGCTGGGGACGGGTCCCGCCGCTGCCGCGTCCGCGCTGCGATCGCTGCGGCCACCCCGTGGGTGGCGAGAGTTGTCGCTGGTGCCCGCTCCTCCCGCCGTACGTGCGCGCCGCCCGCTCCTGGTGCTGGGCCCCCGGTGGCGTGGCCGAGCGCCTGCTGTACGCCTTCAAGTACGATGGCTGGCGAGCGCTCGCGCCGGAGATGGCCGATCGGATGGCGCGACTGGACTGGCCAGAGGACGTCGTGCATGAGCGTGCGGCGCTCGTTCCGGTCCCGCTCGCCGCCGCGCGGGAGCGCGAGCGAGGATTCAACCAGAGCGCCGAACTGGCGCGTGCCCTCGCCCCGCGATTCGGAATCCCGGTCTGGGACGATGTCATCGAACGCCCGAGGAGAACCACCAGTCAAACGCGATTGACACCGGAACAGCGTTTGTACAACGTTGCCCACGCCTTCCGGGTCGTCGCAGGGGCGCCGGCGAAATTGTACGGCGCCCATGTCATGTTGGTCGATGACGTGGTCACGACCGCCGCGACCCTGAACGAGTGCGCCTCCACGTTGTGGAACGCTGGGGCGCGGATCATCAGCTACGTCACCTTCGGCCGGGCCCGCGCAGCGGGTGACCAGCCGCTTACGCGAGGATGAGCGCAACATGGGCATTCGGGTTGGCATCAACGGCTTCGGCCGCATCGGGCGTCAGGTCATTCGTGCGGCGAAGGAGCAGGGGGCGAACATCGACTTCGTCGCGGTGAACGACCTGACCGACACCAAGACGCTCGCACACCTGTTCAAGTACGATTCGGTGCACCGCACCTACAAGGGGACGGTGACCTCGACGTCGGATTCCATCACGGTCGACGGCGACACGATCAAGGTCTTCGCGCAGAAGGATCCGGCGGCGCTGCCGTGGAAGGACCTCGGGGTCGACATCGTGCTCGAGTCGACGGGACGCTTCACGAGCGCGCCGGATGCGAAGAAGCACATCGACGGCGGCGCGAAGAAGGTGATCATCTCCGCGCCGGCCAAGGGCGAGGACATCACGATCGTCATGGGCGTCAACCACGACAAGTACGACCCGGCCAAGCACCACATCATGTCCAACGCGTCGTGCACCACCAACTGTCTCGTGCCGCTGGTGAAGGTCATCCGCGACAACTTCGGCTTCAAGCACGGGTCGATGGTGACCATCCACTCGTACACGAACGACCAGAACGTCCTCGACCTCCCGCACAAGGACCTGCGTCGTGCGCGCGCCGCGGCGCTCTCGATCATCCCGACGACGACGGGGGCGGCAAAGGCCACCTCGCTCGTGATCCCCGAGGTGAAGGGGAAGATCGACGGCATCGCGATCCGCGTCCCGACCCCCGACGTGTCGCTCACCGAACTGACCGTCGAGGTGGAGAAGGCCACGACGATCGCCGAGGTCAACGCGGCGTTCAAGGCGGCGGCCGAGGGGCCGATGAAGGGGGTCCTGCAGTACACCGAGGTCGAACTCGTCTCGTCGGACTACATCGGGAACCCGCACTCGTCCATCCTCGACGCGCTCAACACCAACGTGATCGATGGGACGATGGTGAAGGTCTCGGGGTGGTACGACAACGAGTGGGGCTACGCCTGCCGCTGCGTCGACCTGATCCAGTACGTGGGCGCGAAGCTGTAGGACCCGCCTGACGAGAGTCGGGAGACGGATGGCGGGACTGCCGGCACCACGTGCGCCGGCAGTCGACGCCACCCGCCGCCCCGTGAACGCTCTCGCCTCGCCCCTGTGCCGCGCGCGGCGTGGTCGCGCGCCCTCCCGTCTCCCGTCTCCCGTCCCATGAACAAGAAGACAATCCGCGACCTGCCCGATGCCTCCCTCAAGGGGAAGCGCGTGCTGGTGCGCGTCGACTTCAACGTCCCGCTCGACGACGCCGGCAACGTCACGGATGACACCCGCATCGTCGCCGCCCTGCCGACACTCGAGTACCTCGCCCAGCGCGGCGCCCGCGTGGTGCTGCTCTCGCACCTCGGTCGCCCCAAGGGAGGACCGGACCCGAAGTACTCGCTCGCCCCGGTCGCCAAGCGCCTGGCGGAGCGCACCAGCTGCAAGGTCCACTTCCACGGATCCTCGGCCGACGAGGCCGCCGTTGCAGCGACCAATGCGTTAGGCGACGGAGAGATCCTCCTGCTCGAGAACACCCGGTTCCACAAGGGTGAGGAGAAGAACGACGAGGCGCTGAGCCGGTCGTTCGCGGCGTTAGGCGACCTGTACGTCAACGATGCCTTCGGGTCCGCGCATCGGGCCCACTCGTCGACCGCCGGCGTGACCGCCTTCCTCAAGCCGGCCGTTGCCGGCTTCCTCATGGAGAAGGAACTCGACTACCTCGGCACCGCCATCGCCGAACCCAAGCGTCCGTTCATCGCCATCCTCGGCGGCGCGAAGGTGTCAGGCAAGATCGATGTCATCGAGGCGCTCCTGCCCAAGGTCGACGGCCTGCTCGTGGGTGGTGCAATGGCCTGCACCTTCTTCAAGGCGATGGAGTTGGAGACCGGGAAGTCGCTCGTCGAGCCTGACCGCGTTGAACTCGCCGCGTCGCTCCTCGAGCGCGCGGGCTATCGCCTCACGCTCCCGCACGATGCGGTCGTGTCGACGGCGATGGACAATCCGGCGGGAGCGCACGCGACCAAGCGTGATGCGATTCCGGCCGACGAGGCAATGTTCGACATTGGCCCGGACACGATGCAGTCGTACGCACGCGCCATCGAGTCGGCCAAGACGATCCTGTGGAACGGCCCCATGGGGGTGTTCGAAGTCCCGCCCTTCAACGAGGGGACGTTGGCGATCGCGCGCGCGATGGCGAACGCCACGAAGGCCGGTGCGACGACGATCGTGGGCGGTGGCGACTCGGCCGCAGCGGTGGCCGAGGCGGGGTTGGAAAGCGCCATGAGCCATGTCTCCACCGGAGGCGGCGCATCGCTGGAGTTCCTCGAGGGGAAGAAGCTCCCCGGGGTTGAAGCGCTGGACGACAAGTGAGGCCCATGCAACGCCCTGTCTTTGCCGCCAACTGGAAGATGAATCACGGCCCGAGCGACGCTCGGGCCTTCATGCGCTCGTTCCTGGCGCACTTCGCCCGACGTACCGATCGGCAGGTGATCTTCTTTCCGCCGGCGGTCACGCTCACGACCGTCCTGGAGATGATCAAGGAGCGGCAGGACATCCTGGTGGGGGTGCAGAACATCCACTGGGAGGATAAGGGGGCCTTCACCGGCGAACTGTCGGCGGGGATGGCTCGCGATGCAGGGGCGACGGTTGCGCTCGTGGGGCACTCGGAGCGCCGGCACATCTTCGGCGAGACCGATGAGCAGACGGGGCTGAAGGTCGCGGCCGCGGTTCGTGCCGGCCTCACGCCAATGCTCTGCGTAGGCGAGACGCTCGAGGAGCGCGAGCAGGGGCGCACCGAACAGGTGGTGCTGCGTCAGCTTCGGGCCGGGATCGCGAACATCGATCCGCATCACGTCGCCACGACGCTCGTCGCGTACGAGCCGGTCTGGGCCATCGGCACCGGACGCACCGCGACCCCGGACGATGCCGGTGTCATTCACGTGCTCATCCGTCAGGAACTGGTCGGTCTCCTGGGAGAGCGCGGAAATGCGATTCCGATCTGCTACGGCGGAAGCGCGAACCGCGGCAATGCGTCGGCTCTCTTGGCGGCCCCCGAGGTCGACGGACTGCTCGTGGGCGGAGCGTCGCTCGACGCCGAGGGATGGTCGTCGATTGTCCGCACTTGATTCAGGCTTGTAAGTGGTTCAATATTCCGTGCTTAGCACGAACGAGCCTCTTCCAGCGCCAGACGCATGTACACCTTTCTCCTGATCATCCTCGTCCTCGTCAGCCTCGCCGTCATCGGCGCGGTCCTCCTTCAGTCGGGGAAGGGGGGCGGATTGGCTGCTTCCTTCGGCGGAGCGTCGTCATCGTCTGACTCGCTCATCGGCACGCGCCAGGCGGGCAATCTCCTCACGCGCGTGAGTTGGTGGGGCGGCGGCGTCTTCCTGTTGCTCGCCTTCGTGTTGCAGCTGATGTCGGTTCGCACGCGCGTGCCGAAGTCGGTCCTCGACACGCCGCTGACGCAGACGCCGGCGACCGCCCCCGCGGCGCCGCAGACCAAGGGATCGACCCCGGTCACCGCCCCCGTGGTGCCGCTCGAGAAGGCGCCCGCGACGCCGGCGCCTCAGCCCAAGCAGCCGTAGTCCTCATCACGACGTGACCTCTCGCGCTGACATCCCAGGGTTCCTCCTCCTCGAGGACGGAACCCTTTTTCACGGGCGGCTCGTTGCCTCGTCGCCCGTGACCGTGGCCGAAGTCGTGTTCACGACGAACATGACCGGATACCAGGAGACGTTCTCGGACCCGTCGTACCGCGGCCAGATCGTGGTCATGACGGCTCCAATGATCGGCAACTACGGGATCAACCCCGAAGATCCGGAGTCGGGCAGGCCGCAGATCGCTGGGGTCGTCGTGCGCGAACTCTCGCGCACCTTCTCCAACTGGCGGGCGAGCGGCGATCTTCAGGGCTGGCTCGGCGCAGCCAACGTCCCGATCCTCGAGGGGATCGACACGCGACAGCTCACGCGTCACCTCCGCTCGGTCGGCGTGATGCGTGGTGTGATCGGCGCCGGTGCCGAGGCGACCGACGAGGCGCGGTCGGCGCTCGATGCCTGTCCGTCGATGGAAGGGCTGGACCTCGCGTCGGTGGTGACGACGGATCGCGCCTACGAGTGGGGCAGTGCCGACGCGCCCTACCACATCGTGGCCTACGACTACGGGATCAAGCGGAACATCCTGCGCCTCTTCGAGTCGCATGGCTGCCGCATCACCGTGGTGCCGAGCACGACGACGCCTGAGGAGGTGCTGGCGCTGCGCCCGCATGGGGTCTTCTTCTCGAACGGCCCTGGCGATCCCGCGGCGGTGACCTACGCGCCCCACGCGATCCGAACGATCGGGAAGGCAGGAATCCCCGTCTTCGGGATCTGCCTCGGGCACCAGCTCATCGGGCTCAGCTTTGGTGGCTCGACCATGAAGCTCCCGTTTGGCCATCGGGGCGGCAATCAGCCGGTGAAAGAGCTGGCAACGGGACGCGTCCTCATCACCTCGCAGAACCACGGCTTTGCGGTCCTGGGGAGCGAGCAGGACATCCCCGGGGCGCCGGAGCTCGAGGTAACCCACGTGAACCTGAACGACGGGACGGTCGAGGGGCTGCGGCACCGCACCCTTCCGATCTTCTCGGTGCAATACCATCCCGAGGCCGCACCGGGGCCCCACGACGCGCGACCGCTGTTCAAGCAGTTCATCAACGCGGTGAGAGGCGAGGTTGGCCGAAGTGGTCCAAACGCTTGACACACAATAGCTAAGCGTTCTATGTTCGACCGAACTTTCGAGCCTCTGGACCTCGTCCTGTTCGAGATTACGCAATGACCAAAGCCGACCTCGTCGAGCGCGTCACGCAGCAGATTTCCCGCACGGCGGGCCCGATGATCTCGAAGAAGGACTGCGCCCGGGTGGTGGACGCGTTCCTCGACGCCATCAAGGAAGCGCTGCAGGCCCAGAAGAACATCGAGGTCCGCGGCTTCGGCACCTTCAAGATTCGCCATCGCAAGACCCGCATGGCGCGCAATCCACGGACGGGGTCGCCCGTCGAGGTCTCCGCCCGTCCGGTCCCCGTCTTCAAGCCGTCGAAGGAGCTGCGCGCCATGGTCGCCGACCTCGAGCCGCTCGAAGGGGCCGAACTGGACGACTGGGATGACGATCACGAGGAAGAGGAGATGAGCGAGGCGTAGTCGCGCCTCGCCCGTCGCTGAATCGCGCCCCGCCGGCCTCCCGGACGGGGCGCTTCCTTTTGCCGACGGGACGGATGGAGTTGCGTCGGCCATCCCCTCCGATAGTCTTACGCGCCATGCCCTCTGTTCGCGTTCTGCTTTTCGCCTCCTACGCTGACGCTCTCGGGACGTCGACGCTCGACGTCGAGATCGGTCCGGCGGCGTGCGTCCGGGACGTCCTCGCCTCGGTGCGGGAACGCGCCGGGGCGGGTCGACTCCCACCCGCCCCCCTCGTCGCCGTCAACGAGAGCTACGCCTCGCTCGACGATCCGGTCAACGAGCGCGACGAGGTTGCGATCATTCCGCCGGTGGCGGGGGGCTAATGCGCGTCGCCCTCGTCCAGGCGCCTATCGACGTCGCCACGCTGTTGACGGAGGTGAATACCCCCTCGTCCGGAGCCACGACGCTCTTTCTCGGCACCGTACGCGACGTCAACGAAGGGCGCCCCGTGCTGGGGATCGACTATTCGGCCTACGCGTCGATGGCGCAGCGCGAGATGGAGCTCATCGCGCGCGAGGCCAGCGAGCGCTTCGGCACGCCGCACATCGTCATGGAGCACCGCATCGGGTACCTCGCGCTCACCGACGTCAGCATCGCCATCGCCGTCTCGCATGCGCGACGCACGCCGGCGATGGACGCCGTGCGCTACGCCATCGAGGAGGTCAAGAAGCGCGTGCCGATCTGGAAGCGGGAGCACTACATCGACGGCACGCGCGAGTGGGTCGATCCCACGCGCCAGTACAACGATGCGCAGCGCGAGGTACCCCGATGAGCGACGTCGTACTGCAGGACCAGTTCGGGCGCGGGATCGAGTACCTGCGCATCTCGGTCACCGATCGCTGCAACTTCCGCTGCGTGTACTGCATGCCGCTGGAGGGACTGCAGTGGCTGCCCAAGCGTGACATCCTTTCGTACGAGGAGATCGCCGAGGTCGTGCGCCAGCTGGCGCCGCTCGGCCTGCGCCGCCTGCGCATCACGGGCGGAGAGCCGACGATTCGCCCCGAACTTCCCTCGCTCGTGCGGCTCCTGCGCGAGATCCCGGCGATCCAGGACATCGCCCTGTCGACAAACGGCGTGCGCCTTCCGCAGCTTGCCCCGGCGCTGCGCGAGGCGGGGCTCGATCGCGTGAACATGAGCGCCGACTCATTGCGCGCAGACCGGATCATCGCCATCGCGCGCCGCGACCTCGGGCTTTCTCCCGTGGAGGCCGCGGCGGCGGCGGAGGCAGCGGGAATCGGGCCGATCAAGATGAACGTGGTGGTCATGCGGGGGATCAATGACGACGAGGTGGTGGACTTCGCGCGCCTCGCGCTCGACCATCCGTGGCACATCCGCTTCATCGAGTTGATGCCCGTGGGTGAGATGCGCGACCTGACGTGGGATCACGTGGTCCCGAGCGACGAGGTGCTGCAGCGCGTGTCGACGTTGGGGGGACTCACGAGCGATCCCGGCCCCAAGGGGAATGGCCCCGCGCGGTACTACCGCATCGACGGATCACCGGGGACGGTGGGGGTGATCACCCCGATGTCCCACACGTACTGCGGGAGCTGCAACCGCGTGCGCCTAACGGCGGACGGTCGGCTGCGCACCTGCCTGTACGGCGACCACGAGGTGAACCTGCGTGACCCGCTGCGCCGCGGCGAACCCTTGGAGCCGCTCTTCCGGCAGGCACTGGCGGAGAAGCCCAAGGAGCACCAGCTGCTGCAGATGCAGGTGGGGGGGTTGCGCGCGCTGTCCCAGGTGGGGGGCTGAGGCCGGCCACGGGTGGCGCGTGGGAGGCCGGCTATATCGCCGCCTCCCAGCGAACGAGTGCCGCATCCAGGTTGGCCGACGCGCGGGAGAAGGGCCCGCCAATCCTGATCGCAGCCTCGGCGTCGGCCTTCTTCCCACTCCGGGCGAGATCGACCACCTGCGCCGCAGCCTCGTGAAAGGCGGCATGCAAGCGAGAGATTTCCCGGTACGTCTCGGTTTCCCGGACCGACGCGGGGATGGCGCTCCCGTGCAACCAGTGGCCGAAGTCGCAGTGGCGATCGCTCTTGACACGGGCGACGTCCAGGTCGCTGGCACCTGAGGCGACAGCGGTCTTGAGTCGCACCTTCCAGGCGGCGTGGGCGGTGAGCGCCTTGCGAATCTGATCTTTCATGGTCTCCTCCGTGCGTTCGGACCCGATGTTCCGGAGTGTCGGCCGCTCGGGACAGAACTTGCGCGGAACGCCCGGAATCGATGAGGCGTTGAAGCCCCCCTGCGCGCGGGCTAGCTTGGGACGCACCGAATCACCGCTCCCTTCAATCGATCCGATACATGGTCAACAAGATCACGGTCGTCGGCGCCGGCAACGTCGGGGCCACCGCCGCACAGCGACTGGCCGAAAAGGAACTCGCCAAGCAGGTCGTCCTCGTGGACATCGCCGAGGGCATTCCGCAAGGGAAGGGGTTGGACCAGTGGCAGTCGGCCCCCATCGAGCTGTACGACACGCGCATCGTCGGCACCAACGGGTACGATGAGACGGTCGATTCCGACATCGTGGTCATCACCGCCGGGATCGCCCGCAAGCCGGGGATGTCGCGCGACGACCTGATGAACACGAACGCCGGGATCGTGAAGTCGGTGTCGGAGAACATCGCGCGCACGTCGCCGAACGCGATCCTCATCATCGTGTCGAATCCGCTCGACGTGATGTGCTACGTCGCCAAGAAGGCCTCGGGCTTCCCGCGCGAGCGCGTGCTGGGGATGGCCGGGGTGCTGGACACGGCGCGCTATCGTGCCTTCCTCGCCGAGGCGCTCGACGTCTCGGTGCGCGACATCCAGGCGATGGTGCTGGGCGGGCACGGCGACACGATGGTGCCGCTGATCTCGTACACCACGGTGAGCGGGATCCCGATCACGCAGCTCATGGCGCGCGACGTGCTCGACAAGATCGTCGACCGCACGCGCAACGGCGGGGCGGAGATCGTGTCGTACCTCAAGACCGGATCGGCGTACTATGCGCCGTCGGCTGGGGCGATCCAGATGGTCGAGGCGATCGTGCAGGACCAGAAGCGGATCCTGCCGTGCGCCGCGTGGCTTGAGGGCGAGTATGGGATGTCGGGGCTGTTCCTCGGCGTCCCGTGCAAGCTCGGGCGGAAGGGGTTGGAGCAGGTGCTGGAGGTCGAGCTGACGAGCGCCGAGCGAGTGGCGTTAGGCAAGAGCGCCGACGCGGTGCGAGAGCCGATGGCCAAGCTCTCCTGAGTACCGACACCAGCGGGGCGCGCCACTCGCGCGCCCCGTTCGTTTCCGTCCCCCGTACGTCCTACCCCTCTCCCCCTTAGCACCCCATGGCAACAGCTGCGATGCCGGCGAGTGGCGGAGCCCAGGCGTCAGTGAGTCGATTGCGCCGCTTCTGGGATTCCAGCGTCGGAAAGAAGGTCGTGATGGCCGTGACCGGGATCATCGGCATCGGCTTCGTGCTCGGCCACATGGCCGGCAACCTCCAGATGTTCAAGGGCGCCGGCGCCGCCCAGGCGATGCACGACTACGCGGTGCTGCTGCGCAAGACCGGCGGACTCCTCTGGATCATTCGCGGCGTCCTGGTGGGCGCGGTCGCCTTGCACGTGACGGCGGCGATGCAGCTCTGGGCGCGGAACAAGATGGCGCGTCCGGTCCCCTACGGAGCGCAGAAGGCGCAGGTCTCGACGCTCGCGTCACGGACGATGCGCGCCGGCGGGATCATCCTGCTGGCCTTCATCGTCTTCCACATCGCCGACATGACGCTCGGCCTTGGCGTGCCGGGCTTCGTGCACCTCGACCCCTACAACAACCTGCGTAACGGGTTCTCGCGCTGGTGGGCGGTCGCCTTCTACGTGATCGCGATGGCCTGCCTCGGGTTGCACCTGTTCCATGGCGCGTGGGCCTCGCTGCGCACGCTTGGGGCGCGCCGTCCATCCGCCGCCCCGCTGCACCGCAACCTCGCGATCGTCATCGCCGTCGTCGCGGCGCTCGGCTTTGCCGCCGTCCCGATCGGGGCGGCCCTCGGATTGTTCACGGACGACACCCCGGTGATGGAAGAGACGCAGACGGTGCAGGGCACGACGCCGACGACGACCGCCACCACGTCGGTCGCGACCTCGGCCGTGGGAGGGACCAACTGATGGAACTCAGGTCCAACATCCCCGGCGGTCCCATCTCCGAGAAGTGGGACAAGCACAAGTTCGAGATGAAGCTCGTGAACCCCGCCAACAAGCGGAAATATCACATCCTGGTGGTGGGTTCAGGACTCGCCGGCGCGTCGGCGGCCGCGACGATGTCCGAACTGGGGTATCGGGTCTCCTGCTACTGCTTCCAGGACTCCCCTCGCCGCGCGCACTCGATCGCGGCCCAGGGGGGCATCAACGCCGCCAAGAACTACCAGAATGACGGCGACTCGATCCAGCGCCTCTTTTACGACACGGTGAAGGGGGGCGACTTCCGGGCGCGCGAGGCGAACGTGTACCGGCTGGCGCAGATCTCGGTCAACATCATCGACCAGTGCGTCGCGCAGGGCGTGCCGTTCGCCCGCGAGTACGGCGGCCTCCTGGCCAACCGGTCGTTCGGCGGCGCGCAGGTCTCGCGCACTTTCTACGCCCGCGGCCAGACCGGACAGCAGCTGTTGTTAGGCGCGTACCAGGCGCTGGAGAAGGAGATTGCCAAGGGCGGGGTGACGATGCACTCCCGCACCGAGATGCTCGACGTCGTGCTGGTCGACGGGCGCGCGCGCGGGATCGTCACGCGCGACCTCGTGACCGGGAAGATCGAGACGCACCTCGGCGACGCCGTCGTCCTCGCGACCGGGGGCTACGGCAACGTCTTCTATCTCTCGACCAACGCCAAGGGCTCCAACACCACGGCGATCTGGCGGGCCTACAAGCGGGGTGCTGCTTTCGGCAATCCCTGCTACACGCAGATCCATCCGACGTGCATTCCGCAGAGCGGCGACTACCAGTCGAAGCTCACGCTGATGTCGGAGTCGCTCCGCAACGACGGGCGCGTCTGGGTCCCCAAGAAGGAAGGAGACACGCGCGCGCCACACCAGATTCCCGACGCCGAGCGCGACTACTACCTCGAACGGAAGTATCCCTCGTTCGGCAACCTGTCGCCCCGTGACATCGCCTCGCGTGCCGCCAAGGAAGCGTGCGACAGCGGGCGCGGCGTGGGGCCCGGCGGGCTTGGCGTCTACCTCGACTTCCGCGACGCCATCCAGCGTTTGGGGCGCGACAAGATCGAGGAGCGCTACGGGAACCTCTTCCAGATGTACCAGCGCATCACCGATGAGGACCCGTACAAGGTCCCGATGCGCATCTATCCCGCGGTGCACTACACGATGGGCGGGCTGTGGGTCGACTACAACCTGCAGAGCACCATCCCCGGGTTGCACGTGCTGGGCGAAGCGAACTTCTCCGACCACGGCGCCAACCGGCTCGGCGCCAGCGCGCTCATGCAGGGGTTGGCCGACGGCTACTTCATCATTCCGTACACCATCGGCAACTATCTCGCGGCGCAGAAGCTCGAGCCGCTGTCGAAGGATCACCCCGAGGTACGCGCGGTGGAGCGCGAAGTGGAAGAGCGTACGAAGCGCCT
This sequence comes from Gemmatimonadota bacterium, assembly GCA_016719105.1. Taxonomy (NCBI): domain Bacteria; kingdom Pseudomonadati; phylum Gemmatimonadota; species Gemmatimonadota bacterium. The sequence continues at coordinate 734,487 of JADKAQ010000001.1, forward strand.
GCTCGGCATTCGTGGCAAGCGCAGCGTCCAGTCGTTCCATCGCGAGTTGGGGAAGATCATGTGGGAGAAGTGCGGGATGGCCCGCAATGCGCAAGGACTGCAGGACGCCCTCGGGCGCATCCCGGCGCTGCGCGAGGAGTTCTGGGAGAACCTCAACGTCCCGGGGAGTGGCGAAGAGCTCAATCAGTCGCTCGAGCAGGCCGGGCGCGTCGCCGACTTCCTCGAGTTAGGGGAGTTGATGTGCCGTGATGCGCTGCACCGCGAGGAGTCGTGCGGTGGTCACTTCCGCACCGAGCACCAGACCGATGACGGCGAGGCCAAGCGCAACGACGAGCAGTTCGCGTACGTCGGGGCCTGGGAGTACGCCGGTGAGGGGAAGGCCCCGATCCTGAACAAGGAAGTGCTGGACTTCGAGAACGTGCACCTGGCGACGCGGTCCTACAAATGACGGCGCGCACCGACTGCACCGCCGCCACCGCGGCCCCCACTCGCCTTCACGTCGTCGTGTCTTCCCGTCCTCTGCCCCTATGAATATCACCTTGCGTGTCTGGCGGCAGTCCGGCCCCACCGCCGCCGGCAAGTTCGTGGAGTACCAGGCCCGGGACATCTCGGAAGAGATGTCGTTCCTGGAGATGCTCGACGTGGTCAACGAGGAGCTGACCAACACCGGTCAGGCGCCGATTGCCTTCGACCACGATTGCCGTGAAGGGATCTGCGGCATGTGCGGGCTCATGATCAACGGGGTGGCGCATGGCCCGCAGAAGGCCACGACCACCTGCCAGCTGCACATGCGCACCTTCCGCTCAGGCGATACGATCACGATCGAGCCGTGGCGGGCGCAGGCCTTCCCGGTCCTGCGCGACCTGTGCGTCGATCGCGGGGCCTTCGATCGCATCGTGCAGGCCGGCGGGTACGTCTCGGTGTCGACGGGCAATGCACCTGACGGCAACGCGCTCCCCATCCCGAAGCCCGACGCCGACGCGGCGATGGACGCGGCCGCATGCATCGGGTGTGGGGCGTGCGTGGCGGCGTGCCCCAACGGGAGCGCCTCGCTCTTCACCGCGGCCAAGGTGGCCCACCTGGGCAACCTGCCGCAGGGGCAACCCGAGCGCTATCGGCGCGCCCTCAAGATGGTCGCACAGATGGATCTCGAGCACTTCGGTGGCTGCACGCTGTTTGGGGAGTGCCAGGAGGCGTGCCCGAAGGAGATCTCGATCGACGCCATCGCGCGCATGAACCGCGACTATGTCTACGGTTCGGTCTTCGAGCGCGAAGGGAGCGCGTCGGGCGGGGCAGGGTAGCGCGCCGGCGGGTGCCACGCGGCCGTCTGCGAAACCGGCGGCGTCCCTCACGGGGGCGCCGCCGGTTCTCGTACCAACGATCGTGCGACGGCGTCTAGAGCCGCGGCAACGTCACCCCTTGCTGTCCCTGATACTTGCCGGCCTTGTCCTTGTACGACACGAGCGGCGGCTCCCCCTTGAAGAAGAGGACCTGCGCGATCCCCTCGTTGGCGTAGATCTTGGCCGGAAGCGGCGTCGTGTTGGAGATCTCCAACGTCACGTGGCCTTCCCACTCGGGCTCGAACGGCGTGACGTTGGTGATGATGCCGCAGCGGGCGTAGGTCGACTTGCCCACGGTGATCGTCACGACGTCGCGCGGGATGCGGAAATACTCCACCGAGCGCGCCAGCGCGAACGAATTGGGCGGGACGATGCACACGTCGCCTTCGAATTCGACGAACGACTTGGGGTCGAAGTTCTTGGGGTCGACGATCGAGTTCAGCACGTTGGTGAAGATCCGGAACTCGCGGGCCACGCGCATGTCGTAGCCGTAGGAACTCACGCCGTACGAGATGACCCCCGACCGCACCTGGCTCGATTCATACGGTTCGATCATCCCGTGCTTCGTGGCCATCTCCGTGATCCACCGATCGTTCTGAATCGACATGCAGGAACGCTCCCAGGAGTGTGAGGGACGTATGAGCCATCGCCGTTCGCGTTAGGACCGCTCGGTGCGAACGCGCGCGGGAAAGCTAACGCGCGCGAGTGGCCGAGGGGATGCGTCGATACTTCGGCCACGGGCCTGTCGCCACCTGGCGGCGTCCGCGGAGCGGCGCCACGCGGGGAGCCGCGACGCTCGGCGAGCGGCGGCGCGCGGGAACGGTGAACGGGCGCGCGTGACGAGGGGCGCGGGGGGGAGTCGAGCCGGAATATCGGTACAAGCCTCGAACCGCCTCAACTCGCTCGCATTCTTCGCGTTACGTCCGTTGACACCCTCCTACCTTGTCGGGTAGGTTACCCGCGCTGAACACGTGAAATGTTTCACGAACTTCGGAGCACGTTGGGAGCGTCATGGATCGAACGTACCTGCCCGTCCTGCTGCTGCTCGGCTTCGTTCTGGTGAACGCCGTCCTGATCATCGCGTTGTCGACGCTGGTCATCCGGCGTCGCCCGACGCCGGTGAAGGACACCCCGTACGAATCCGGCATTCCTCCGTTGGGGGACGCGCGGGAGCGCTTCTCGGTGAAGTTCTACATGGTCGCGATGTTGTTCATCATCTTCGACATCGAAACCGTCTTCATGATCCCGTGGGGGGTCTACTACCGCCAGCTGTCGTGCAAGGTGGCCTTGGTCGGGAGTGCGTGCCCGGCCGGAAACATCTCGTTCTTCGGACTCGGGGAGATGCTGGTCTTCATGGCCATCCTCGTGGTCGGCTTCGTCTACGTCTGGAAGAAGGGAGCGCTGCAATGGGACTAGCCCCTCGTCCTGAGCCGAGCGTCGTCTCCTATGATCCGCAGTCGCAGGAAGGGTGGATCACGACCCGTCTCGACATGCTGGTGAATTGGGGCCGTGCGAATTCGCTGTGGCCGATGCCGTTCGGGACCGCCTGCTGCGCCATCGAGTTCATGGCGTCGGCCGCGTCGCGCTTCGACCTCGCGCGCTTCGGGATGGAGCGGATGTCATTCTCGCCGCGCCAGGCCGATGTGCTGATCTGTGCCGGCCGCGTCCCGTTCAAGCTGGCCCCGGTCATCCGGCGCATCTATCAGCAGATGCCGCAGCCCAAGTGGGTGATCTCGATGGGGGCCTGCGCCTCGTCGGGCGGGATGTTCGACACGTACGCGGTGACGCAGGGGATCGATACGATCATCCCGGTCGACGTGTACGTGCCGGGGTGCCCGCCGCGTCCCGAGGGGCTGATGTACGGCATCATGATGCTGCAGGAGAAGGTGAAGCGCGAGCGCATGAGCAACGAGTCGCTGCGCGATGAGCTCGAACCCGATCCGTCGAGCAACCTGTACATCCCGCCGTCGGTCATCGACGAACTGTCGGAGCCGTTCGGCAACTCGGTTCATCAAACCCGGTCCGGGCTGTGAGCGCACCCTTCACGATCATCCACGCCGGGCAGGCGACTCCCGGCGCCCCAGCGCCGCGCACTCCAACCGCGCTGGCGCATCGCGGCGGCGCGGCCAACCCGAGCGTCGAAACGCTCAAGGCGCGCTTTCCGCAGTTCTTCGTTAGCGCCGAGGTCATCTGGGGCGAGACGACGGTCTACATCGCCCCCGCGGGAGCGCTGGAGGTCGTGCGTTGGCTGCACGACGACGCCGGCGAGCAGTACGACTATCTCGTCGACGTGACGGCGGTCGAGTATCGCGACATGGAGCAGCCCATCGAGGTCGTGTGGCACCTGCGCTCGATCCCGTACCGGCGCTTCCTTCGCGTGAAGGCGCAGCTCCCCAAGGGCGAGCCGCTGCGGGTGCCGAGCGTGTACCCGGTGTACAAGGGGGCCGATTGGCTCGAGCGCGAGTGCTACGACATGTTCGGCATCGTCTTCGAGGGGCACCCTGACCTGCGCCGCATCCTGATGTGGGAGCAGTATCGCGAAGGGTTCCCGCTGCGGAAGGACTTCCCGCTGCGTGGGCGTTTCTCGCGTGCGGAGCAGCTGCGCCAGGCGCTCTCGGCCAATCCCGAGGCCAAGTACTCGATGGAAGAGCTCACCATCGCCGACGCGTTCGAGGACCTGCCCAGCGAGATGCGGCAGCGCCTGAGCGGCGGCGAACGGACGGGAGAGTAGCCGTGGCCACGAAGCGAACGATCGAAGTCGCGCTCTCGACCAGCGGGTTGGACCGGGAAGGGCGCCCACAGCGCGTCCCGCTCGTGGTGAACGAGGCGGGGCAGGTGACGACGATGGAGGCCCCGCCGGCGCTGGAGCCGGAACTCGAGGGCGAGCACATGCTGATCAACATCGGGCCGCAGCACCCCGCCACGCACGGCGTGTTGCGGCTGGTGCTCGAGCTCGATGGCGAGACGGTGGTGCGCTGCATCCCGCACATCGGCTACCTGCACTGCGGCTTCGAGAAGATCGGCGAGTATCGCCAGTACAACCAGATCATCCCCTGGACCGACCGCGAGGACTACCTCAACTCGCCGGGGAACAACATCGCCTTCGCGTTAGGTGCGGAGCGGCTGTTCGGCGTGGAGATCACCGAGCGCTGCACGGTACTGCGGATCATCGCGCTGGAGCTGTCGCGGATCATCTCGCACCTCGTGTGGGTCGGGACGACGTGCATCGACATCGGGGCGTTCACGCCATTCCTGTGGGCCTTCCAGGAGCGCGAGAACATCTACAACCTGCTCGAGGGGTGGGTCGGGGCGCGCCTCACGACGAGCATCTCGCGGGTGGGCGGGATGGCGGCCGACATTCCCGATGGCTGGCTCGACGGGCTCAAGGGCTTCCTCAAGACCTTCCCCAAGACGGTCGCCGAAGTAGACAAGATGATCACGCGCCACGGCATCTGGGTGGGGCGCACGATCGGGTTAGGCGTCATGACGCCGCAGGAGGCGCTGAACTACGGACTGTCGGGGCCGATGGCGCGCGCCTCGGGCGTGGCGTGGGATACGCGGCGCGACTTCCCGTACCTCGGCTACGAGACCTACGACTTCGACGTCCCGGTGGGCGTGAACGGCGACGTGTACGACCGGTTCCTGGTGCGCATGGAGGAGATGCGGCAGTCGGTGCGCATCCTCGAGCAGGCAGTACAGCGCCTGCCGGACGGCCCGGTGAATGTCGACGACCCGCGTCTCATCCTCCCGCCCAAGCACAAGGCGACGAGCGAGATGGAGTCGATGATCCATCACTTCAAGCTCGTGATGGAAGGGCCGCGCCCGCCGGCGGGGGAGTCGTACGTGGCGGTGGAGAGCCCCAAGGGCGAGAAGGGCTACTACTTCGTCTCCGACGGGTCGTCCAAGCCGGTGCGCTGGCGCATCCGGCCCCCCGCCTTCGTCAACCTCAGCGCGATCCCGAAGATGGTCGAGGGGCACCTCCTCTCCGACGTCATCGCGATCAATGCGAGCATCGATATCGTCATGGGAGAGATCGACCGATGAGCCACGGACCTTCCGCCGCCGGTGGCGCGGTGCTCAAGCCGTCGCATGGCCATCACGACGAACCGCACGTCCCGGTCTTCACGGGCGCGGCGCGCGTCAAGCTCGATGAGATCATCGCGCGCTATCCCACCAAGCAAGCCGCGCTGCTGCCCGCGCTCTGGATGCTGCAGGAAGCGCGTGGCTGGGTGAGCGAACCGGGGATGGCGGAGATCGCGGCGCTGCTCGACATCACGCCGGCGTACGTGAAGGGCGTGGTGACGTTCTACACCATGTACCACCAGCATCCGGTCGGGAAGTACTTCATCCAGGTGTGCACCACGTCGCCCTGCAACGTGTGCGGGGCGGAGGATGTGGTGAAGGCCTTCCTCGACAAGACCGGCTGCGGCGAGTTGGGGGTCACCTCCGACGACGGACGCTACACCGTGATCGAGGTCGAGTGCCTCGGCGCCTGCGGCTTCGCGACGCGTCATGGCGACGCCAGTCCTGGAGTCGATCAGCCCGAGACGGTGCCCGAGTCCGTCACGCCGGAGCCGTGCCGCTCGGCTTCCCGTCCCGGTCTTCCCGAGCTATGGGTTACCCGCACCAGCCACATCCCCGCGAGACCGTCGTCCTGTCGAAGCACTTCGGCGATGCCGAGGCGCGTTCGCTCGACGGCTGGAAGAAACGCGGCGGCTACAAGGCGCTGGAGATGGCGTTAGGCATGGACCCGGTCGCCATCCAGAACATCGTGAAGGACTCGGGGCTGCGCGGGCGCGGTGGCGCCGGCTTCCCCACGGGGCTCAAGTGGTCGTTCATGAAGATCGGCGACGGCAAGCCGCACTACCTGTGCTGCAACGCCGACGAGTCCGAGCCCGGGACGTTCAAGGACCGCGAGATCATGCGCTGGACCCCGCACGCGCTCATCGAGGGCGTGGCGATCGGTGCCTACGCGATCGGGGCCGAGACGGCGTACATCTACATCCGTGGGGAGTTCACGGAGCCCATCCAGCGCATGGAAGCGGCGCTGGCCGAGGCGCGCGCGGCCGGCGTGATCGGTACGAACGCGATGGGGACCGGCAAGACGGTCAACGTCTGGGTGCACAAGGGCGCGGGTGCCTACATCTGCGGTGAAGAAACCGCGCTGATGAACTCGATCGAGGGACGCCGCGGCAACCCGCGCATCAAGCCGCCCTTCCCGGCGGTGGCCGGGCTGTTCGGCAAGCCCACGACGATCAACAACGTCGAGACGCTGGCGGCGGTGCCGCACATCCTCACCAACGGCGCCGACTGGTACAAGAAGCTCTCGCGCCCCGACAACCCGAAGTCGACGGGGACCAAGCTGTGGAGCGTGTGCGGCAACATCGCGCGCCCCGGCAACTACGAGGTCCAGATGGGATTCCCGTTCGGCGAGTTCCTCCACGAGGTCTGTGGAGGGGCGCTCCCCGGCCGGAAGCTGAAGGCGATCATCCCCGGTGGATGCTCGGTGCCGATCATCACGATCGAGGAAGCGGAGCAGGGGTTGATGGACTACGAAGGCATGGTCGCCGTCGGCACCATGCTCGGCTCCGCCGGCTGCATCGTGATCGACAACGCCCAGTCGATGCCCAAGCAGATCGCGCGCCTCGCGCGCTTCTATGCGCACGAGAGTTGTGCCCAATGCACGCAGTGCCGCGAAGGGACCGCGTGGACGACGAAGATCCTCGAGCGCATCGTGGCCGGTGACGGCACGGCCGAGGATCTCGACACGCTGCTCGAGATCGGCGAGAACATGACCGGCAAGACCATCTGCGTGCTCAGCGACAGCTGCGCCACGCCAGTGTCGAGCGGACTCAAGCGATTCCGTCACGAATTCGAAGCCCTCATCACGAAGAAGACCGTGCACGCCGTCCCTGTCGTGGTGGCCTGATGGCAGACACGCCCCTCGTCAACCTGACCCATTGAAGGGCGCCCAGTCGCCGTCGCGCCGGGGACGACCATCCTCGAAGCGGCGAAGTCGGCCGGGGTCCTCGTCCCGCATTACTGCTACCATCCGGGACTTCCCGTGGCCGGCGTCTGCCGCATGTGCCTCGTGGAAGTCGAGAAGTTCCCGAAGCTCGCCCCGTCGTGCGCGACGGCCGTGGCCGAGGGACAGGTGGTGCACGTGCACTCCGAGAAGGCCCGCGAAGCGCGCAAGGGCGTCCTGGAGATGCTGCTGATCAACCACCCGCTCGACTGTCCGATCTGCGATCAGTCCGGCGAGTGCGAACTGCAGGACTACACATATCAGGAAGGGCGCAACGACTCGCGGTATCGCGAGGCCAAGCGCTTCAACCCGGTCGACGACTTCGGGGGCGATGTCCTCTACGTCCAGAACCGCTGCATCCTCTGCACGCGGTGTGTCCGCTTCATGGACGACGTGGCCAAGGACACGGTGCTGAACGTCAGCGAGCGCGGCGACCGCGCCTTCATCGGCAAGTTCGAGGGGAAGGACCTCACGCATCCGTGGGCGGCAAACGTCGTCGACCTCTGCCCCGTCGGCGCGCTGCTCTCGAAGGACTTTCTCAACAAGGCGCGTGCGTGGGAGCTCGATCGCACGGCCTCGGTGTGCACCGGCTGCTCGCAGGGGTGCAACATCATCGTCGAGACGCGCGACAACACGGTCATGCGCCTGCGTCCGCGCTCCAACGAGAGCGTGAACCAGTTCTTCATGTGTGACCACGGGCGCGGCAACTACCGCTGGCTCAACCGCCGCGACCGGCTCGAGTCGCCGAGCATCCTTGGCGCGAGTGGCCACGCGTCGTGGACTGGGACGTCGCGCTCGAAGGAGCCGCCCGTGTCCTGAAGGGGAAGAAGATCTTCGTCCTCGCCTCACCCAATCTCTCCAACGAAGCGCTGCATCTGCTGTCGCGCCTCGTGAAGAAGTCGGGCGGTACGGGGGCCTATCGCGTGGAGCAGGGGACCGTCGCCGCGCTGCCCGGCGCTCCGGATCTCGCGCTGCGCGCCGACCGTGCCGCCAATGCCACCGGAGCACAACTCCTGGGCTTCACGCGTCACGCGTCGCCGCTCGACCTCCTGCAACCGGGTGACGCACTCGTGGTCGCCGACCAGGACCTCGCCCCCGGCGACGCCGCGGCGGTGAGCCGCGCGTCGGTCGTCGTCGTCGTGGGGACGGCCATGCCGGCCAACCTTCCCAAGGCCGATATCATCCTCCCCATCGCCAACGTGGTGGAAGAGGAGGGGACGTTCACCAATCTCCGCGGCCGAGTGCAACGCTTCCTGCAGGCCAAGGCGACGCAGGGGATGGCGCGCCCGAGTTGGTACGTCCTCTCCGACCTGTTGGGTGCCATGGGCGAGAAGGCCGAGTACTTCACGGCGTCGGACGCCTTCGCCGCGCTTGCCGCGGCCGAGCAGGCCTTTGCCGGGTTGTCGTACGACACGTTAGGGCTGCGCGGCCTGCCCGTCGTCGACGCGGCCTCCTTCGCGGAGGCCGCCCGATGAGCGCCTTCCTCGCGATGCCCGCACTGCTGCAGGCGGCGGTTGATCCGCAGGCTGCTCCGAACTTCTGGCCCTGGTTCCTGGCCACGGCGCTCAAGCTGCTGGTCTTCTTCACGCTGTACATGGTGATCGTCGCCTACTCCACGCTGGCCGAGCGCAAGATCTCGGCGTGGATCCAGGGGCGGCACGGTCCCAATCGCGTCGGCCCGCGCGGCTATTTCCAGCCGCTGGCCGACGGCGTGAAGAACTTCATGAAGGAAGAGACGCTCCCGCCGCACGTGAACAAGGCGCTCTTCATCATCGCGCCGATGTTGTCGTTCGTGCCGGCGCTGATGGTGTGGGCGATCATCCCGTGGGGGGCGGCCTACGCGTCGCCGTGGGGCCGCATCGACATGGTGCTCGCCGACCTGCCGATCGGTTTCCTGTTCACGCTCGGTATCGGGTCGCTCGGCGTGTACGGGATCGTGCTCGCCGGCTGGGGCTCGAACAACAAGTACGCGCTGCTGGGCGGACTCCGCTCGAGCGCGCAGATGATCTCCTACGAGATCTCGATGGGCATGTCGCTGATCCCCGTCTTGCTGCTGGCGGGGAACGTGACGATGCGAACGATCGTGAACCAGCAGGCCGAGATGCACGCGTGGAACGTCGTCACGCTCTCGGTGGCCTTCGTGACGTACCTCATCTCCGCCTTCGCCGAGACCAACCGCCTCCCGTTCGACCTCCCCGAGGCCGAGTCGGAGCTGGTGACCGGGTACCACACCGAGTACTCGGCGATGAAGTTCTCGATGTTCATGATCGCCGAGTACGCCAACATGGTCACGCAGTCGGCGATGCTGGCGACGCTCTTCTTCGGCGGGTGGGACATCCCGTTCATGACGGCCGACAACACCGGGGCGGTGAGTGGCCCGCTCGTGCTGCTGTCGGTGATCATCATGATGGCGAAGACGCTCTTCTTCATGTTCTTCTACATCTGGATCCGCTGGACGCTTCCGCGCTTCCGGTATGACCAGCTGATGTCGTTGGGATGGAAGCTCCTCCTCCCGCTGGCGCTGGGCTACATCGTCATCGTGGCCTCGCTGATGCTGGCGCTCGACGCCATGGGGATCGAGCGCGGGCTCGCGTACGCGGGGATCTTCCTGGCGGTCAATGCGGTCATCCTGTTCATCGCCTTCTCGCTCATCGACCGCGGCCGCGTGCTGAGCCCGGCGTACGGACGCGCGTCGGCGGAGGAACTGGCCAGGCTGCGCGGCATCACCGCAGCGCGCGCGAATCTCTCGACCCAGGCAGGCGACTAATGGCCATCAACGTGAAGGTCGTGGACCGTCCCCTCTCGGAGACGAGCTACGTCCGGGCAACGCTGAAGGGGCTGGGCAACACCTTCAAGCACCTCATCGATCCCCACAAGGTGACCACGCAGTATCCCGAGCAGCGCGAGAGCATCTCGCCGCGCTGGCGCGGGACGCATCGCATGCTCACCACCGAGGACGGCAAGGCGAAGTGCGTGGCGTGCGGACTCTGCCCCACGGTGTGCCCCGCCAACTGCATCAAGCTGGTCCCGGGTGAGGACGAGCAGGGGAACCGCTATCCGCTCGTCTTCGAGATCGACGAGTTCCGCTGCATCTTCTGCGGCTACTGCCAGGAAGTGTGCCCCGAGGAGGCGATCCACCTCGGAAGGCACTACGAGAATGCCGAGTATTCGCGCGAAGGCTTCGTCTACGACCTCGAGCGCCTGATGGCCCAGACGCACCCGGTGTGCGAGATGTGGGACCCGGCCGACCCGAAAGGCGAGTAATGCCGAACTTCTTCTACGAGCTTCACTTCTATCTCTTCGGGCTGCTCGCGATCGCCTCGGCGCTCGCGTTCGTGACCCGCAAGAGCCCCGTGGCGGCGGCGCTGTGGCTGGTGCAGACCATGTTCTGCCTCGCCGCGCTCTACGTCATGATGGACGCGCACTTCGTCGGCGCCATCCAGGTGCTGGTCTATGCCGGTGCCATCATGGTGGTCTTCCTCTTCGTCGTCATGCTGCTCAACCTCGGGCATCCCGACGAGCTGTCGGACCTGCGCGGCAAGTGGGGGCGGATCGCGGCCGGCTTGTTAGGCATCGCCCTGCTGGCACAGGTGATGGCGCTCGGGCGCACACGCCCCGAGGCGTCCCTGGTGCAGAGTGACTTCGCGCGCGCCGAGAGCCTCAAGGATCTCAACGCCGTGAGCGCGATCGCCAAGCCGCTCTTCAGCGACAACCTGCTCGCCTTCGAACTCACGAGCATCCTGCTCCTCGTGGCCATCGTCGGCGCCGTCGTCCTCGGCAAACGGAGGGCCTCCGCATGATGGTTCCCGAAGCGCTCGCGCTGTCCGCGGTGCTGTTCAGCATCGGGGTGATTGGTGTCCTCACCCGCCGCAACGCGATCATCATCTTCATGTGCGTCGAGCTCATGCTCAACGCGGTCAACCTGTCGTTCGTCGCCTTCTCCAGGTTGTACGGGATGACGGGACAGGTGTTCGTGGTGTTCGTCATGACCGTTGCCGCGGCTGAAGCCGCGGTGGGGCTCGCGATCATCATCTCGATTTTCCGCCACCGCCAGACGGTGGACCTCACGAACATCAATCTCCTCAAGGGCTGATGCTCCTCCAGGAAGCGGCAGCCGCCGGAGCGCACCCACTCGCCGGGACCGTGGCCGAGTGGATCTGGCTCGTCCCGATCCTCCCGCTGATCGGGTTCCTCATCAACGGCCTTCTCGCGCTCACCAGCGTGGCGAAGACGGGACCCAAGAATCCGTCGACGCACCACGCGCACCACGACGATCACGGGGACGCGCACGGTCACGGGCACGACGATCACGGTCATGGGCACGGCCACGACGACCATCACGCGCCGCCGCGGCACAAGCACGCGGGGCTCGTGAGCATCGTCGGGCCGGCGGTGCTCGCCGCGGCCTTCGTCCTCACCGCCACGATCTTCTTCGCACTGTCCGGTGCGCACGCCGAGCAGCCGTTCGTGAAGACGCTGTTCTCGTGGATGGCGGTCGGTGACCTGCGCATCGACGCGGCCTTCCAGGTCGACCAGCTCTCGATGGTGATGGCGATGGTCATCACCGGCGTCGGGACGCTGATCCACCTGTTCTCGGTCGGCTACATGCAGGACGACCCGGGGTACCCGCGCTACTTCGCGTACCTCAACCTGTTCGTCTTCTTCATGCTCATCCTGGTGCTGGGCGCCAACTACCCGCTGCTCTTCGTCGGGTGGGAAGGGGTGGGGCTGTGCTCGTACCTGCTGATCGGCTTCTGGTTCTCGGAGAAGGCGAACGCGGACGCGGGCAAGAAGGCGTTCATCGTCAACCGCATCGGCGACTTCGGCTTCCTCGTCGCCATGTTCCTGCTCTTCTCCAACCTGGGGACGCTGGACTTTGCCGGCGTCAACGCCGGGGCCGCGCAGTTTGCCCCTGGCGGCGCGCTGGTGACGGCGATCTGCCTCTTCATGTTCCTCGGGTGCACGGGCAAGAGCGCGCAGATCCCACTCTACGTCTGGCTTCCCGACGCCATGGCGGGCCCGACACCGGTCTCGGCGCTCATCCACGCGGCGACCATGGTGACCGCGGGCGTGTATCTCATCGCCCGCAGCGCGGTCCTCTTCTCGCTGTCGCCGGTGGCCTCGCTCACCGTCGCCTTCGTCGGGGCGCTCACCGCGCTCTTCGCGGCGACGATCGGGCTCAAGCAGTGGGACATCAAGAAGGTCCTCGCGTACTCCACCGTCTCGCAGCTCGGCTACATGTTCGTGGGCGTGGGGGTTGGAGCATACGCGGCGGGGGTCTTCCACCTGGTCACGCACGCCTTCTTCAAGGCGCTCCTGTTCCTCGGGTCGGGGTCGGTGATCTACGCCATGCACCGGGCGTATCACCACACCGGGAACCATGACGACGCGCAGGACATGCGCAACATGGGCGGGCTCCGGAAGTTCATGCCCGTGACGTTCAACCTGATGTGGATCGCCACACTGGCGATTGCCGGCATCCCACCGTTTGCGGGCTTCTTCTCGAAGGACGAAATCCTCGGCTCGGTCTTCGCGCGCACGCACGGGTCGACGCTCGCCGAGGCGAGCTGGCTCGGCATCCCGGGGAGCGCGCTGCTCTACGCCATCTACGCGATCGGACTCACCTCGGCGCTCCTGACGGCGATCTACATGACGCGCATGATGCTCTACACCTTCCACGGCCCCAACCGGAGCGGCGAGAAGGAGCAGGGGCACCTGCACGAGGCGCCGTGGATCATGACCGGACCGCTGGCGGTGCTGGGCGTGCTCAGTGCAGCTGGCGGATGGCTCAACCTGCCGACGTTCTTCCCGGCAGGGCCGATCCAGGCGCTGCACCACTGGCTGGAGCCGGTGACGGGGGAGGCGGCGCTGCGCGTGACCAAGGGGCACGAGGCGCATCTCGAGCACAGCACCGAGTACGTCCTGGTCGGCATCGCGATCGCGATTGCCGCCATCGGCATCGCCTTCGCCATCGCGCGCCTCAAGCCGTCGGCGCTCGTCCCCAAGAACCAGTCGCCGGCGTCCGAAGGGATCGACCGGGTGCTGGAGCACAAGTATTTCGTCGACGAAGGGTACGACAAGGTCGTGGTGCAGCCGCTCGTCGGGTTCTCGCGTGCCGTCCTGTGGAAGGGGATGGATGCGGGGATCATCGACGGGCTGTTGGTGAACGGGAGCGCGCAGTTGGCCCGCGGCATCGGCTGGGTGGGTGCGCGGGTCCAGTCGGGCCAGGTGGGGACATACGCCTGGGTGCTCATCATCGGCGTCGTCGCGGTACTCGGCGCTTTCTCCCTGCGATAGACCGATGCAAGCCTTGCTCGAATCGATCGGGTACAACTCCTGGGTCCTCCCGGCGCTGCTGATCATTCCGGTGATCGGCGCGCTCCTGGTGTGGCTGCATGGCGCGACGCTCAAGGGGGCGTCGGGCGATGCGCTGGCCAGTGCCGAAGGGACGGCCCGGGTCATGACGCTCGCCATCTTCCTTCTCGAGTTTGTCGTCTCGATCGGCCTCTGGTGGTCGTTCGACCCGACGTCCAGCGGCTGGCAGGCCGGCTTCGACGCCCCGTGGATCGAGTCGTGGGGCTCGCGCTTCTCGCTCGGGATCGACGGCCTGTCGCTCATGATGGTGTTGCTCACCACCTTCCTGATGCCACTGGCCGTCCTTGGCGGCTGGACGAGCATCTCGAAGAAGGTGCACGCCTATCACGCCCTCATGCTCCTCCTCACGGTGGGGATGCTCGGCGTCTTCGTGGCGCGCGACCTCTTCCTGTTCTACGTGATGTGGGAAGTGATGCTCATCCCGATGTACTTCATCGTCGGGATCTGGGGCGGGGAACGGCGCATCTACGCGTCCTTGAAGTTCTTCATCTACACGATGTTCGGCTCGCTCCTGATGCTGGTCGCCATCGTGTACCTCGGCTACCAGGCCGGGCTCGCCGACGGACGGCCGAACTTCTCGTACGACGCCATCATGGCGGTGAGCGAGCTGCAACCCAAGGTGGCCTTCTGGCTCTTCCTCGCCTTCTTCGTGGCCTTCGCGGTGAAGGTCCCGATGTTCCCGTTCCACACGTGGCTGCCTGACGCGCACGTCGAGGCGCCTACGGCAGGGTCGGTCATCCTGGCCGGCATCCTGCTCAAGCTCGGCACCTACGGATTCCTGCGCCTGGCGATCCCGCTCTTCCCGGGGATCGCGATGCACGAGACGGTGCGCGCGGTGATCATCGCGCTCAGCGTGATCGGGGTGATCTACGGATCGCTCGTCGCGCTGGTGCAGCCCGACTTCAAGAAGCTCGTCGCGTACTCATCGGTCGCCCACCTCGGCATGGTCATGCTCGGCATCTTCGCCATGACCACCGAGAGCGTGCAGGGGGCGCTGATGGTGATGATCGGCCACGGCGTCTCGACCGGCGCGCTGTTTTTCCTCATCGGCATGATCTACGAGCGGAAGCACTCGCGCCTCATCGCCGACTACGGCGGTATCGCCAAGGTCGTCCCGATCTTCGCCACGGCGCTGACGGTCGTCGCCCTCAGCTCGATCGGGCTCCCCGGGACCAACGGCTTCATCTCCGAGTTCCTGGTGATGGTCGGCTCGTTCAAGACGGTCCCGTGGATGACGACCATCTCGGCGTTAGGCGTGATCCTGGCGGCGGCCTACATGCTGTGGGCCGTGCAGCGGATCCTGTACAACCCGCTCGACAAGCCGGCCAATGCGCAGCTGACGGACCTCAACTGGCGCGAGATCACGCTGTTGGCGCCGCTCCTCTTCCTCATCATCTGGATGGGCGTCTACCCCAAGCCGGTCCTGTCCCGCATGGAAGCGTCGGCGGCCAAGTTCGTGCAGCAGGTGGAGACGCGTGCGGCCGCACAGCAAGCCACGATGAGCATCGCCACGGGAGGGAACTGAGATGCACTACGATCTCTCCATCCCCGCGCAGCTCACCATGGCGCTGGGCCCCGATCTCGTCCTGCTCGGCGGGGCGATGGTCCTGATGCTCGCCGCGGCCTGGGGGCCTGATTCCATTGCCCGGCAGCGCAGCGTTGGGCTGGCCAGCATCGGGCTCGCCGTCGTCGTCCTCGTGGCCGTGGTCTTCACCGCGACGCGCAATCCGACAGCCGGCGCCGGCGTCATCGCCGTCGATGGTTTCCGCTGGGCGGCCGACGCACTGTTCCTCCTGGCCGCCATCATCGCGATCGCCCTCTCGGTCGACTACAACGCCCGCGAAGGGATCCTCGCGGGAGAGGCGCACGTCCTCACCATCTTCGCCGTCGGCGGGATGATGTTGATGGCGGCCGCACGCGACCTCATGGTGCTCTTCCTCGGCATCGAGTTGATGTCGATTGCCGTGTATGTCCTGGCGGGGCTCAACCGTCGCAGCGCGCGCGCCGCCGAAGGGTCGCTCAAGTACTTCCTGCTCGGCGCCTTCTCGACGGCGTTCCTGTTGTATGGCATCGCACTCGTCTACGGCGCCACCGGGTCGACCAACCTGACCGAGATCGGGGCGCGCATCGCCTCGCTCAACCTGTCCCAGTCGCCCATGCTCCTCGTGGGCGTAGCGCTCCTGTTGGTGGGCTTCGGCTTCAAGCTGGCGGCCGCCCCGTTCCACATGTGGGCCCCCGACGTGTACGAAGGGGCGCCGACGCCGATCTCGGGCTTCATGGCTGCCGGCGTGAAGGCCGCGGCCTTCGCCGCCTTCCTCCGCGTCTGGCTCGAAGCATTCCCGGGGGTGTACGCCGAGTGGCACAAGGCGGTCTGGTGGATCGCGGCCACGACGATGATCGTCGGCAACATCATCGCCCTGCAGCAGAAGAACCTGAAGCGCATGCTGGCGTACTCCAGCATCGGCCACACGGGCTTCATCCTCGTCGCGCTGGCAGCCGGAACACCGCAGGCGGCGACGGCCTTCCTGTTCTACCTGTTCGCGTACACCCTCGCGACCATGGGGGCATTCGCCGTCCTCATCGCCGTCGGGCAGTCGGGGAGCTCCGGCGATCGGATCGAGGACCTCCACGGCCTCTGGAACACCAATCCAGGGCTCGCGATCTCCATGATGGTCTTCATGCTCGCGCTGCTTGGCTTCCCGGTGTTCGGCGGCATGGGCTTCTTCGCCAAGTGGTACGTCCTGCAGTCCGCGATTCAGGCACCAGCTCCCCAGATACGTCTGGCGATCGTGCTCGTCCTCACCTCGACCATCTCCGCCGGCTACTACGTTCCGGTCGTCATGGCGATGTTCATGAAGCCCCGCGCCGCCGATGCACCGACCGTTCCGGCCATGCCCGGACTGACCAAGCTGGTGGTGGGCGGGGCTGTCGCACTGATACTCTTCTTCGGGGTCTATCCCGACCCGATTGTCCGACTGGCCAAGGCCTCCAGTTCGTTAGGGGTGCCCGCGGCGACTGGGGCCCCAGCACAACCGGGGGCACCGGCGCCTTCCACCGCGCCGACCACCGGACAGTGACCACAGCGGGGCCGCCACGCGGCCCCGCCTCGTTTACGGCCGCACGACTTCGATATGGCGATCAACGCAGGGATCTTCCGGCAGTATGACATTCGCGGTGTCGTGGGCGACGACCTCACCACCGAGGCCGCCGAAGCGATCGGACGCGCATACGCGGCGCACCTGGCGTCGCGCGGCATCCGCGGCAACGTCGCCGTTGGACGCGACAATCGCCCATCGGGGCTCGCGCTGCGCGATGCGCTGGTCGCCGGCCTCACGGCCTGCGGCGTCGACGTCATCGACATCGGCGTCGTCCCGACCCCGCTCCTGTACTGGAGCCTGCATCATCTCCCGGTCGTTGGGGGGATCCAGATCACCGGCTCCCACAACCCGCCCGAGTACAACGGATTCAAGCTGTGCGTCGGCACCGAATCGCTGCACGGCGCGGGGATCCAGGGGCTCCTGCGCTTTATTCGCGAGGCGAGCTATCCCGCGGGGGAGGGGACCGTCTGCCACGAGGAGATCATCGCGCGTTACATCGATGACATCGTCGCCAAGGTCGGCCCACTCTCGCGACCGCTCAAGGTGGTGATCGACGCCGGCAACGGCGCCGGCGCGCTCGTGGCCGAGGCGCTCTTCTCGCGCCTGGGTGTCGCGGGGAGCTATCTCTTCTGCGAAAGCGACGGGACCTTTCCCAATCACCATCCCGATCCCACGGTGGTGGAGAACCTGCACGACCTCATCGCCGCCGTGCGCATGCAGGGGGCCGATCTGGGGATCGCCTTCGACGGCGATGCCGACCGCATCGGGCTGGTGGATGGCGACGGGACGATCATCTGGGGCGATCACATCCTGATCCTCTATGCCCGCGATGTGCTGGCGCGCACCGGGGGAGGGCAGTCGATCATCTTCGACGTGAAGTGCTCGCAAGCGCTTCCTGACGCCATCGCCAAGGCCGGGGGAACGCCGGTGATGTGGAAGACCGGCCACTCCCTCATCAAGGACAAGATGAAGGAGCTCCACGCACCGGTTGCCGGGGAGATGTCCGGACACATGTTCTTCGCCGAGGGGTTCTACGGGCACGACGACGCGCTCTACGGCGCGGCGCGCCTGCTGCGCATCGTCGCCGACAGCGGGCGCTCGGTGCAGGAGCTGCTGTCCGACGTCCCCCCGTTCTTCTCCACGCCGGAGATTCGCGTGGACTGCGGTGACGAGCGCAAGTTTCCGCTCGTGGAGGCCGCAGCAAAGCACTTCAAGGCGACGCACGACGTGATCGACGTCGACGGGGTGCGCGTCCTCTTCGGCGACGGGTGGGGACTGATTCGGGCGTCCAACACGCAGCCCATCCTGGTCACGCGCTACGAAGCGCTGACGCAGGACCGGCTGCAGGCCATCCGCGACGAGATGGAGGGGTGGCTGCGGTCGCAGGGCGTGAGTCCCTAACGTGACCGTCGCGTGAGCCGTCGTCGCTGGCTGCTGGGCGGAGTCATTGCCCTTGCCGCGCTCCTCCTGGTGGGGCGCGTGGTGGCCGGCTGGTACGTGGATTTTCTCTGGTTCGATGCGTTAGGCGCCGCGGACGTCTGGCGGGCGCGCGCCGTCGACCTGCTCATCCTGCGCGGCGGCGCCTTCGTGGTCGGGACGCTCTTCGTCTTCCTGAACCTCTGGGCCGTCCGGCACTCGGTGGTCTCCCTCGTCCTCCCGCGACGCGTGGGCAACCTCGAGATCGGCGAGGAGGTCCCCGGGCAATACCTGATGGCCGCGGTCGTGACGCTCTCGCTCGTCATGGGGCTCCTGCTCGCACTCCCGCACGGTGATTGGACGTCGGTCGAGCTGGTGCGACACGGCGAGCCGTTCCGCGAGAGCGATCCCTACTTCCAGTTCGACCTCGCCTTCTGGGTCTACTGGCTCCCCCTCGAAGCCGCGTTGCACCTGTGGTCGCTCATCGCGCTGCTGACGGTGACGCTCGTGGTCGTCGTGTTCTACGCCCTCACACCCAGCCTGCGATGGGACGGGGGACGACTGCGCGTGACCGCCTACGTGCGACGGCACCTCTTCGTGCTCGGGGCGGCGCTCCTCGTCATCCTCGGCTGGAGCTACCGCCTGGACGCGTATCGCTTGCTGCTGGAGGGGAGCGGGGCGCAGGCCGCCTTTAACGCCCTCGATCATCGCGTGGGCATTCCCGCCAACCTCGTGCTCTCGCTCGGCACGGTGGCGGCGGCGGTGCTCCTCCTCTGGTCCGGCTGGTTCGGACAGCTGCGCCTGGCATTCGCGACGGTGAGTGCCGTCCTCCTGCTCGCGCTCTCGCTCCGCCAATTCCTCCCGCCGGTCGCCGAGCGTTTCCTCGTCCCCGCCGATCAGGAGCTGCGCGACGCCCCGTACTTCAAGACACGCGCAGGCTACACGCGGCGTGCCTATGACGTCGATCGCGTCGCGCGTCCGGATTCGAGCCTCTCCGGCCCCCTGGCGATGGGCGCGCTGCGCGGCGCCGCGCTCTGGGATCCCCCGGCGCTCGAGCGCGCCCTCGCGCGCGAACGTCGCGCCGGCCGTCCGCTCGGGGCGGCCGGTTGGGAAGCACTCGACGGACGCCTGCGCGCTGTCGTCGTGGAGCAGCCGTCTGGGCCAGAGGCGAGCGATCCGTTGGCGCCATGGGGGGCCGTGCGCATCGAGTCAGACCTCGCGACCGAACAGGGGACGCCCGTCACCGAGGGCAGCGCGGATGGCGAACTCGGGTTGCCGGCCGCCGTCGTCTTCGACTCGGCCCCGGGCTACAGCATCGTCCTCGACTCGACGGGACGCATCGCCGCACCGCTCCTGACCTCCTTTGCGTCGCGCCTCGCGCACGCGTGGGGGCTGCAGAATCCTCGCCTGCTGAGCAGCACGCCGCGCGCCGCCGCTCGGGTCGTCCTGCATCGCGACGTGCGGCGCCGCGTGCGCCGGCTCTTCCCGCTGTTCCTGCAGGGCGCGCGCGTCAACCCGGTCGTGCACCGGGACTCGCTGTACTGGACGTTGCACCTGTACTCCGCGTCGCAGTTCTATCCGCTGAGCGACCCGATCCGCATCGGCAGCGACGACGCGCGATACTATCAGCACGCCGCAGTCGCGGTGGTCAACGCGCATACCGGTCGCGTCATCAGCATTGCCGATCCGGCCCCCGATCCCGTCACCGTCTCGTGGATGCGTCGATTCCCGGCGCTCTTCGTCTCGGCATCTGCCGTCGATCGCCAGCTGACCGACCGGATTCCGCCTCCCGCGGAGGGGGCGTACCTGCACGCGCGGCTCTTTGCGGCGTTGGGTCCGCGCGGCGAGAACGGCCCCCCATCGCGTCTCCCGCGGCAAGCCGGTGGCGACACGCTCTTCTCGCTCCACACGCAGGCACCGTTCGTCGACTCGGCCACCGGGCGACTCTCCTTGTCGTTCCCCGTCCTGGACGCGGCCGATCGCGTGCGAGGAACGGTGGTGGCGACGGGCGGAGCCGACTACGAGGTGCGCTGGGAACCCGCCCTGACGGCGGGGCCCCGATGGGGGGTGATTCTCGATCGACTCCACCGCGCCATCGATTCGGCGTCGCAGTCGGTCACGACGCGCGACGCACCGCTCGTGCGGGGCTCGGTGCGCATTCTGCCGTCCGGCAGCGACCGGGCGTACGTGCAGACCGCGTATGCTTGGCGTACCGACGGTGCCCCCGCCGTGCGCCTCGTCGCGGTGATGATCGGCGATACGGTGCGCACGGGGGCGACCATCGCCGCGGCCGCGGGACTGCCCGCGCCGGTGCTCCCGGTGACGCCGCTGTCGCCCGCCGAATTCCGGGCGCGCGTCGAGGCGTTGTACGCCGAGATGCGAGAGGCACTCAAGCGGGGCGACTGGCTCGCGTTTGGCACGGCCTACGAGTCGCTCGGACGCGTGTTGCGCTCGACGCCGGTTAAGCCTTGAACCACCTCCCGACCCTCCGTACCTTGCCCCCGTTCCTAGGACCGCGCGAAGACGGGAAGACGAGACGACGAGTTCACGACCCCGAGGCACTCGAACTCGGCGCAGTGCGCTTCCCACTCTCGTCGTCTCGTCTTCTCGTCTTCCAGTAACTCACCGAACGTTGGAGATCGCGTGAACATTCACGAATACCAGGCGAAGGACATCCTTCGGGCCATCGGTACGCCGATTCCCCCCGGGGAGATTGCCACCACGCCTGACGAGGCTGAGGCCATTGCCCGCCGCATCGGCAAGATGGTGGTGGTGAAGGCGCAGGTCCACGCGGGTGGCCGCGGCAAGGCCGGCGGCGTCAAGCTCGCCAAGACGCCCGAGGAGGCGCGCGAGAAGGCGCAGGCCATCCTGGGGATGCAGATCAAGGGACTGACGGTGGAGAAGGTCCTCGTCACCGAGGCCTCGGATATCGCCACCGAAGCCTACGTCGGCATCATCCTCGACCGCGCGAGCAAGAAGCCGGTCTTCATGGTGAGCCCGGCGGGCGGGATCGACATCGAGGAGGTCGCCGCGACGACCCCCGAGAAGATCCTCAAGCTCCCCATCGACACGCGCTACGGGCTGATGCCGTTTCAGGCGATGCGCCTCGGCTTCTTCCTGTACGACGACCTCGCCAAGGCACGCGCGGCGTCGAAGATCATGCAGCAGCTGTACACCGCGTTCATGCAGAGCGGCTGCTCGCTCGCCGAGATCAACCCGCTCGTTGTCACGCCGGCCGGTGAAGTCATCGCGCTCGACGCCAAGATGGTCATCGACGACAACGAACTCGATCGCCGCCCCGCCATCGCCGCGCTGCGCGACGAGACGTCGGAGGAGCCGAGCGAAGTCCTGGCGCGCAACGCCAACCTCACCTTCATCAAGCTCGATGGCAACGTGGGCTGCGTCGTGAACGGCGCCGGTCTCGCGATGGCCACGATGGACCTGGTGAAGTACTACGGCGGCGATCCGGCCAACTTCCTCGACATCGGCGGCAGCTCCAACCCGGAAAAGGTGGTGAACGCGCTGCGCATCATCACCGCCGATACCAACGTGAAGGCGATCCTGTTCAACATCTTTGGGGGAATCACGCGCACCGATGACGTGGCCAACGGCATCGTGACGGCGACGAAGGAGAATCCGCTCAAGGTGCCGATCGTCATCCGCCTCACCGGCACGAATGAAGAGATCGCGATGAAGATCCTGACCGAAAACGGATTCTCCGCCTCGAGCGACATGGACGAAGCGGTGAAGAAGGCCGTCCAACTCGCTACCGGAGGACAGGCCGCGTGAGCGTCTTCATCGGGAAGGACACGACGCTCGTCGTGCAGGGGATCACGGGCCGCGATGGCTCGTTCCACACGAAGCAGATGATCGAGTACGGGACCCGCGTCGTCGCCGGCGTCACGCCGGGGAAGGGCGGGCAGAAGTTTGAAGGCACGGTGCCGATCTACAACACCGTGGCCGACGCCGTGCAGGCGACCGGCGCCAACACGTCGGTCATCTACGTGCCGCCGATGTTTGCAGCTGACGCCATCATCGAGGCGGCCGATGCCGGCGTGCAGCTCATCGTCGCGATCACCGAGGGCGTCCCCGTCCTCGACATGACGCGCGTCTATCCGTACGTGAAGGACAAGGGGGTCCGCCTCCTCGGCCCCAACTGCCCCGGGCTCATCTCGCCGGGGGAGTCGAAGGTCGGAATCATTCCGGGGCGCATCTGCACGCCCGGGCCGGTGGGTGTGGTGTCGCGCTCCGGCACGCTGACGTACGAGATCGTCTACCAGCTCACCCGCGCCGGGATCGGGCAGACGACCTGTGTCGGCATCGGCGGCGACCCGATCAACGGGACCAACTTCATCGATGCGCTGGCCGCGTTCGAGGCCGATCCGGCCACGAAGGTGGTCTGCATGATGGGGGAGATCGGCGGGACGGACGAGCAGGAGGCCGCCCGCTTCGTGAAGGAGCACATGACCAAGCCGGTCGTGGGCTTCATCGCCGGCCAGACGGCCCCGCCAGGGCGCCGCATGGGGCACGCCGGCGCCATCATCTCTGGGTCCGCCGGCACCGCCGCCGAGAAGATCCAGGCCTTCCAGGAGGCCGGTATGGGCGTCGCCAAGCGCCCGATCGACTTCGTCGAACTGGTCAAGGCACACCTTTCCTGAGTTCACGGAAGACGGGAAGACGAGAAGACGAGTTGGGGAGTGTCCCGCGCCACTTCCGGCCCCCCGATGCCTGTCATCTCGTCTTCCCGTCTTCCCGTCTTCTCGTCTTCCGAGGTTCTGAAATGTCCGGAAATCGTACGCTGACAATCGTGAAGCCCGACGCCTTTGGCGCCGGCAAGGCTGGCAAGATCATCGCGCACCTCGAGGGGGCCGGATTCACCGTGGTGGCTGCCCGGGTCATGCACCTGTCCACGGCGCAGGCCGAGGAGTTCTACGGGGTGCATCGGGAGCGCCCGTTCTTCCGCTCGTTGGTCACCTTCATGACCTCGGGGAAGTGCATGCCGATCGTTCTGGAGCGCGCCGACGCGGTGGCGGAGCTGCGCAAGGTGATCGGGGCAACCGACCCGGCCGAGGCGGCTGAGGGGACGGTCCGGAAGCTCTACGCCGAGTCCAAGGAGCGGAACGCGATTCACGCCTCGGATTCGGACGAAAACGCCTCGCGCGAGTCCCGTTTCTTCTTCGCGGAGTCGGAGATCCTGTAGAGGCGGCGTAAGTTCCGAAACCATCGCCACTTGATACGCTAGCCCGGCATGTCTAAATTGCCGGGCTATGCTGTCCTATGACCTTCGAAATCTGGAATCGCACGCGGCGCGCGTCGATGGGACGCTCGCTGCTGACGATCCGGTGTGGATCGAAGGCGACGTGCACCCCGTGGGCGACATTCATGTCACGGGGCGCCTGTCGAGCGCCGGGAGCGATCGGTTCTACTTCAGCGGGCATCTGGCAGGGGTCGCACGCGACACCTGCCGGCGCTGCCTGATCGATGTGGAGTCGCCGGTCACGGAGGATGTGCACCTGCTGTTCGCCGAATCGGGGGGCGAGGATGAGGACGACCCCGATGTGTATCCCATCGACGCACGAGAGTATGAGCTCGACCTCCGTCCCGCGATCCGTGAGCAATGGCTGCTGGCCGTGCCCTCGCTGGTCGTGTGCCGGGAGGACTGCAAGGGGTTGTGCCCGAAGTGCGGAGCAGACCTGAATGCCGGGGCGTGCAGTTGCGCCGCGGTGCGCGATCCCCGCTGGGATGCGCTGCGCTCGCTCGACGAGTCGGCGCGTTAGGCGGATCACTTTTTCTGAGACGATAGTCCCATGGCCGTCCCCAAGCGACGTACCTCCAAGCGCAGAAAGCGGGCGCGTAACACCCATAAGGTCGCCCCGGCGATCGCCATCCAGAGCTGCCCGCGCTGCGGGAGCATGAAGCGCCCCCACCGCGTCTGCGCGGACTGCGGGTTCTACGCGGGTGAGCAGCGAGTCGAAGCGCAGGAAGCGTAGCCTTGGCGCGCATCGCGCTTGACGCGATGGGGGGCGACTTCGCCCCCTCCGCTCCCGTCGCGGGGGCACTTCTCGCCCTCGCTGAACTCGATCCCTCGCATCGCATCCAACTCGTCGGGATCCCGGAGGTCATTCGCCGGGAAATCGACGAGGCGCTGTCGGGCGCCCATGCGGCCCTCGCCTCGCATGCCGATCGCCTGGATATCATCGAGGCCTCGGACGTCATCGACATGTCCGAAAAACCGTCGGCGGCGGTGCGCGGCAAACCCAACAGCTCCATGCACGTCGGGCTCAAGCTGCAGCCCGAGGGTCGGTCCGACGCCTTCGTCTCCGCTGGGAACACCGGCGCGCAGATGGCCATCTCGACGCTCGTCCTCCGCCTGCACCCGGGGCTGTCCCGCCCGGCGATCAGCACCGTCTTCCCGACCGCTGCGCAGTCCGTCGTCGTGCTCGATTCCGGGGCGAACGTCGATTGCTCCCCGCAGGAGCTGCTCCAATTCGCCCGCCTCGGCAGCGTGTACGCCGAGGACATGCTGGGGCGCAGCAACCCGGTGATCGGACTGCTGAGCATCGGCGAGGAGCCGGAGAAGGGCAATGTCGCGGTGAAGGAGGCGCATCAGCTCCTCCTCCAGTCAGGACTCAACTTTCAGGGAAACGTCGAGGGGCGCGACCTCCCCATGGGACGGAGCGATCGCGGACCGATTGACGTCGTCGTCTGCGACGGCTTCGTCGGCAATGCGCTCCTCAAGTTCTACGAAGCGGTCGCCCCCATGCTGATCAACATGGTCGCCCGGCAGGCCGGGTTGTCCAAGGAGCAGCTGGCGGCGACGTTCAAGAACCTCGATTACTCCGAGCATGGCGGCGCACCGCTCCTTGGGGTGAAGGGCGTCTCCATCATCTCGCACGGCAAGTCGAGCCCGCGTGCCATCACCAGCGCGATCAAGGTGGCGGTGCGGGCCGTGGAGACGCGCATGAACGATCACATCGGGCGACGCCTGTCGGAGAGCGAACAGGCCGGCAGCGTCGCGTGAAGCGCCCCATCGTCTACCTCGCCGGCGTCGGCAAGTACGCGCCGCCGAGGATCATGCGGAACGCGGAGTTCGCCGAGCTGGGACTCGAGACGGACGACGAGTGGATCGTCCAGCGCACCGGGATCCGCGAGCGACACATCGCCGCGCCGCACGAGACCAATCGCACGATGGCGTCGGCCGCCTCGCGCGTCGCGATGGAGCGCGCCGGCGTGAGCGCGGGAGAACTCGACCTCATCGTCCTCGGCACCGCCTCGCCCGATCGCCTGCTCCCGTCGACCGCGGTCGATGTGCAGGCCGAGCTGGGCGCCACTCGCGCCGCAGCCTTCGACGTCATGGCCGCCTGCTCGAGCTTTCTCTATGGGCTCATCGTCGCCGAGGGGCTCATGCACACCGGTTCGGCCGAGACGTCACTCGTCATCGGCACCGAGAAGCTGACCACGATCGTCGACTGGAAGGACCGCTCCACCTGCGTCCTCTTTGGCGACGGCTCCGGGGCTGCGGTGCTCAAGCGGTCGGACGGCACGAAGGGGATCCTGTCCACCTTCATGCGTACCGATGGCCGGCTGGCGGAACTGCTCTATCGCCCCTCGGGCGGTGCGGCGCACCCGTTCGACGCGACGGTGCTGCAGGACCGCTCGTTCTACGTGAGGATGGAAGGGCGTGAGGTGTTCAAGCACGCCGTACGTTCGATGTCCGAAGCGGCCGATCGCGCCCTCGATGGCGCGAAGCTCACCGGCGCCGACATCGACGTCATGATTCCGCACCAGGCCAACATTCGCATCATCGAGGCCACGGCGAAGCATGCCGGGATCCCGATGGACAAGGTGTACGTCAACGTCGACCGCTACGGGAACACCTCCTCCGCGTCCGTCCCCATCGCCCTCGAGGAAGCGCTGACGAGCGGTCGGATCAAGGAGGGGATGAACGTGCTGCTCGTCGCCTTCGGGGCGGGCTTCACCTGGGCGTCGCTGGTCATCCGTTTCTAGCCTATGGACGTCGTCCTGCTGTTTCCCGGCCAGGGATCGCAGAAGCCGGGGATGGGGAAGGACCTGGCCGAGGCCTTTCCCGCCGCGCGCGACACCTTCGCCGCCGCGGACGAGGCGTTAGGCGAGTCGCTTTCCACGCTCTGCTTCGAGGGGCCCGCCGACACGCTGACCCTCACCGCCAACGCGCAACCGGCGCTACTCACGCACGGCGCGGCCGCCTGGGCAGTCGTGCGCGACGCCCTCGAGGGGCGCGTGCGTGCGGCGGCGGGGCATTCGTTGGGTGAGTTCACCGCCTACCACGCGGCCGGCGCCCTGTCCCTCTCCGCGGCGGTGCGCCTCGTGCGCGAGCGCGGTCGGCTGATGGCCGAGACCGGGACCACGCGCCCGGGGGCCATGGCGGCGATCCTTGGCGACCTGAGCGAGCCCGTCGACGTCCTGTGCGCGCGCGCCTCCGCCGACCCGGAAGGGGGCGAGGTGGTTCCAGCGAACTACAACTGCCCCGGGCAGGTCGTGATCTCGGGCGAAGTCGCCGGCGTCGAGGCGGCGATGGCGTTGTGCAAGGGCGCCGGTGCCAAGCGCGCGATGCGACTCAACGTGAGCGGTGCCTTCCATTCGCCCCTGATGCGCCCGGCCCGCGAGGGCCTCGCGCACGCGATCGCCGCCGCGCAGTACGCCACACCGACGCTGCCGGTGTACGCGAATGTCACGGCCGACGTGGTGCGCGACGCCGAGACGGCGCAGCGCCTGTGCCTCGAGCAGCTGACCGCGCCGGTCCGCTGGACGGAGTTGGTCGAGCGCCTGAGCGCCGCCTACCCCGACGCGCTCTTCGTGGAGTTGGGACCCGGGACGGTGCTCGCCGGGTTGGTGAAGAAGATCGCCCCCTCGGTCGCGACCGCCGCGTGCGGAACGGCGGCCGACGTCGAACAACTCCTCAGCCGCCTCGCCTGATGCGCATCGACCTAACGGGAAAGAACGCGCTGGTGACCGGGAGTACCCGGGGCATCGGGCGCGCCATCGCACAATCGCTCGCCGAGGCCGGCGCGCGCGTGGCCATCGTGGGGCGCGACCAGGCGCGTGCCGAGGCGGTCGCCGCCGAGGTCGGGAACGGCGCGCAGGGCTTTGCGTGCGACGTGAGCGACGTGGCGCAGGTGACCGCGCTGGTCGAGGCGGTGGAGAAGGCCTTCGGCGGCGTCGACATCCTGGTCAACAACGCCGGCCTCACGCGCGACAACATCATGCTGCGCCTCAAGGACGACGACTGGGACGCGGTGATCAACGCCAACCTGCGCGGCGCCTTCGCCAGCACCCGGGCCGCCATTCGCGGCATGATGAAGAAGCGCTGGGGACGGATCATCAACATCGCCAGCGTCGTCGGGATCATCGGGAACAAGGGGCAGAGCAACTACGCTGCGAGCAAGGCGGGGCTGATCGGCCTCACCAAGTCGGTGGCCAAGGAGTTCGCCTCGCGCGGCGTCCTGGCCAACGTGGTGGCCCCGGGGTTCATCGAGACCGACATGACGGCGGCGATGACCCCCGAGGCCCGCGCCACCATGAGCCAGCAGATCCCGCTGGAGCGCCTCGGGACGCCGGAGGACATCGCCAACGTGGTGACGTTCCTGGCGTCCGACCGGGCCGCCTACATCACGGGGCAGGTCCTCGTGGTGGATGGCGGACTGGTCATGTGACACCCCCGGCACATCGTTTATCTTAGCACGTCCCATTTTTCACCCACGCACTTACGGAGAGGACCCGGCCATGGCCGACTTGAGCGAGAAGGTCAAAGACATCATCGAGAAGGAGCTCGGCGTCGAGCGCGAGAAGCTCACGAACGAGGCCAGCTTCATCGAGGACCTTGGCGCGGACAGCCTCGACATCGTCGAACTCGTCATGGAGTTCGAGAAGGAATTCAACATCGACATTCCCGATGAAGACGCGGAGAAGCTGCGTACGGTTGGGGATGCCCTGGGCTACCTGAAGGAGAAGGTCAGCGCGTAATGCGGCGTCGAGTCGTCGTCACTGGCCTCGGGGCCGTCACGCCCGTTGGAAACGACGTGGCGACGACGTGGCGCGCGTTGCTCGCGAGCACGTCGGGCGCAGGTCCGATCACGAAGTTCGACACCACTCACTTCAAGGTGCGGTTCGCCTGTGAGGTGAAGGGGTTCGATCCGCTGGCGTACATGGAGCGCAAGGAGGTCAAGCGCAACGACCTCTACACGCAGTATGCATTGGCGGCCTCGGTGCAGGCGATGCACGACGCCGGGCTGGCCGACGGGGGATTCGTCCCGGAGGACGCCGGCGTCATCATCGGCAGCGGGATCGGCGGCATCCGGATCTTCGAGGAGCAGCACGATGTCTATCGGGATCGGGGGCCGAGCAAGATCTCCCCGTTTTTCATCCCGATGTTCATCTCCGACATGGCCGCGGGGATCGTCTCGATGCGCTTCGGCGCCAAGGGACCGAACTACGGCACAGTGTCGGCGTGCGCCACCAGCGCGCACGCCATCGGCGATGCATTCCGGACCATCCAGTACGGCGACGCCGATGTCATGATCACCGGTGGGTCGGAGTCGGCGGTGACGCCGATGTCGATCGGCGGGTTCGCCAACATGACGGCGCTCTCCGAGCGCAACGATGATCCCGCCTCCGCGTCGCGCCCGTTCGACAAGGGACGCGACGGATTCGTCATGGGCGAGGGGGCAGGGGTGGTCGTGCTCGAGGAGTTGGAGCACGCGCGTCGACGCGGCGCCCGGATCTACGGTGAGATCGTGGGCTACGGCGCCACGGGCGACGCGTATCACATCACCGGGCAGCCCGAGAACCACGAGGGGCTGCAGCGCGCGATGAAGCGCGCCATGCGCGACGGCGGCATCGCCCCCGAGGCCGTGCAGTACGTGAACGCCCACGGGACGTCGACGCCGCTCAACGACTCCAACGAGATCCGCGGCATTCGCGCGGTCTTCGGCGCACACGCCGATGCGCTCAGCGTCAGCTCCACCAAGAGCATGACCGGACACATGCTGGGAGCGGCGGGCGGAGTCGAGTTCATCGTCAGTACCCTGGCGATCGTCAACGGCATCATCCCACCGACCATCAATCAGTTCGAGCGCGACCCGGAGTGCGACCTCAACGTCACACCCAATGTTCCGGTGGAGCGCCAGATCGACGTCGCCATCAGCAACTCGTCGGGCTTCGGGGGACACAACGTGACCCTCGCCGTTCGGCGCTATTCCGAGTAGGCCGTGCCGCTCGCAGTGGCAGTCCCCCGTGAGGCCCTTCGTGACCCGGCATTGCGCCCCATCGCCGACAAGGTGGCAGCGGGCGAGCGGCTGACCGAGCACGATGCGCTCACGTTGTACGAAACCCCCGACCTGCTCGGCGTCGGGGCGATGGCCGATGCGGTCAATCGCGCCAAGAACGGCGACGTGGTCACCTTCGCCGCCAACCAGCACATCAACCCGACCAACATCTGCGTGCTGCGGAAGACCTGCGTCTTCTGCGGTTACGCCCGCCTTCCCAAGGAGGAGGGGGCGTATCGCTACACGATGGATCAGGTGATGGCCGAGGCCGAGCAGGCGCGCAATGGACTCACCCGCGAGTTTCACATCGTGGGCGGTCTCGATATGCAGGCCGGGCTGGCGTACTACACGGAGATGTTCCGTACGCTCAAGCGTGAGCTGCCGCACGTGCACATCAAGGCGCTCACTGCGGTCGAGATCGCGCACCTGGCGCGCATCGAGAAGATGAGCTGGGCCGACGTCCTCTCGGCGCTGCGCGAGGCCGGGCTCGACACGCTGCCGGGCGGCGGTGCTGAGACCTTCAGCGCGGCCGTGCGCGAGCAGATCGCCGACAAGAAGCTCGGCGGCGCCGACTACATCGGCGTGCATCGCGTCGCCCACCAGCTCGGGATCCGCTCCAACTGCACGATGCTGTACGGGCACGTCGAGACGCTCGCCGATCGCGTGGAGCACCTGCGCATGCTCCGTGAGCTGCAAGACGAGACGGGCGGCTTCCTGGCCTACATCCCGCTCGCCTATCATCCCGACGACAACGAGTTGGGGAAGCAGCTCGACCGGCAGGGGCGGGGAACGACCGGTTTTGACGACCTGCGCATGCTGGCGGTGGGGCGCCTGTACCTGGACAACTTTGCGCACATCAAGTCGCACTGGATCATGGTGACGCCGGCCCTGTCACAGGTGGCGCTGGCCTTCGGCGTCAACGACCTGGAAGGGACCGTGGTACGGGAGAAGATCTACCACGCCGTCGGCGCACAGACACCGCAAGGCATGTCGCTCGACGCGCTCTTGCAGCTGATTCGCGGCGCCGGGAAGGTCCCCGCCGAACGCGACTCGTTCTACCGCATCCTTCGCCGCTTCGAGCAGACGGCCGAAGGCGCACAGGCCGCCTGACGTGCGCATCGGGCGCATCCCGTACATCAACTGCTACCCGGTCTACGGGGCCATCGATCGCGGGATCGTGACGCTGGACGGTACGCTCGTCGACGGGATCCCCAGCGCCCTCAACCACCAGATGGCCGACGGGTCGCTCGACGTGAGCGTCGTGTCGGCCGTCGAGTATGCGCGGGACTCCCGGCGCTACCTCCTGCTCCCCGACCTCGCCATCTCGTGCGACGGACCGGTGCGCTCGGTGATGCTCTTCAGCAAGCGCCCGGCGCGCGAGCTCAGCGGGCACCGGGTCATAGTCTCGCGCAGTTCCATGACGAGTGTGGCGCTGGTCGAGTTGCTCGCCGAGAACGTGTGGCGCGTCCGTCCGGAGTTCGTTCCCGGCAACAGCGAGTTGGCCGACATCGCGCGGTTTGGCGAAGAGGAACACGAGGCACGTCTCGTGATCGGCGATGCCGCGCTGATCCTGAACGACGCGCGCCACGGTGTGGGCGAGGGGACGCAAGCGACCTACCCGTACGTGTACGACCTGGGGAGCGAGTGGAAGGCATGGACCGGACTCCCCTTCGTCTTCGCCGTGTGGGTCGCGCAACGCACCACCCCCGTCGCCCCCGCGCTCTCCGCGCACGCCTCGCTCATCGCGTCCCGCGACTGGGGACTGGCGCACCTGGACGAACTCGCGGAGCAAGCGACCCGCGTGACAGGCGTCGCGCGCGCCGCCTGCGTCGACTACTTCCAGGGACTCGACTACGGGCTTGGCTACGAACACCTCGCCGGGCTCACGGAGTTCTTCCGGCGATTGGTGGCGGCGGGGCGTGTGCCGAACGGCTCCCTCGCCTTTCTTCCTGCCGCGTAGTTGTGCTTGACAGGGGGCACGCGCCCCTTGAATGATCCGTTTCACGGATTCCATCCGGGGGGCGCGTCGCCAATTCACGCCGACGCCTGACGACTCCGGGCCCGGGTCTCGACGTACCAGTCGCTCGCCCGATCGCACGCCTGCACGCCTGCACGCCTGCACCATCGCACGCCCGCACGCCTGAACTGTCCTGCGTCCGCGCACCGCTGCTCCGGACGGGGAATCGCACGGCACGACCGTCCCCCGCGTGAGACGCCCCCTCCGTCTCCTCGCGAGGTGCGGAACCTGCTCGTGAGGACCGGGCCATGCCCGACGCACGCTTTCCCGCCTCCGCGCAACGCCTGCGCGCCGTGGTGGAGTCCTCGCCCATCGGGCTCCTGATGGTCGATGCTCGGGGGACGATCGTCCTCGTCAACGCAGAGGTCGAGCGCCTGTTCGGCTACTCACGCGAGCTGATGTTCGGTCGTCAGGTCGAGTTTCTTCTTCCCGAGCGCTTCCGAAACGGACACCCCGGGGCTCGGGATGCGTTTCGCGCCAACCCGAGCACGCGCCAGATGGGAGCCGGTCGCGAACTGCGTGCCCTCCGCGCCGATGGGACCGAGTTCCCGGTCGAAATCGGCCTCACGCCGGTCGCCACGGATGAAGGGCTCTTCGTGGTGGGCTCGATCGTCGACATCACGGCGCGACTCGCCGCGGCGCACGAACGCGCACAACTGGAGGATCAGCTCCGCCAAGCGCAGAAGCTCGAAGCGTTGGGGACGCTCGCCGGGGGCGTGGCGCACGACTTCAACAATGTGCTCGCCTCCATCGTGGGACTCGCAGAGCTGCTCGTGCCGGCCACGCAGGACACGCCCGAGGTGAACCGCGACGTTCGCGAGCTGCTCGACGCCGCGCGCCACGGGCGCGCGGTTGTGGAGCGCATCCTGCGCTTCAGTCGCCGGCAGCCCATGCGGTCCGAATCGGT
The DNA here is from genome assembly GCA_016719105.1 of Gemmatimonadota bacterium. Lineage (NCBI taxonomy): Bacteria > Pseudomonadati > Gemmatimonadota > Gemmatimonadota bacterium. The sequence goes on from JADKAQ010000001.1 coordinate 766,968, forward strand.
CGACGTGCGCGAGGTGGTCGCGCAGTCGACGCGGCTGCTCCGCGCCTCGCTCCCACCCAACGTGCGTATCACGACGCAGCTTACCGCCGCACCGCGACTCGTGCGAGGCGACCCAACCTCGCTGCAGCAGGTACTCATGAACCTGGCGACCAACGCGGCGCAGGCGATGCCCGACGGAGGACGGTTGGAGATCATCACCGACGACTTCTATGTGCGCGACGGTGCCGCCCGCAGCCGTCCCGGCCTTCGCGAGGGCACGTACCTGGCGCTGACGGTGCGCGATGACGGGCATGGGATGGATGAGGCCACTCGGCTCAAGGCTTTCGAACCGTTCTTCACCACCAAGGTCGCGGGGGAGGGGAGCGGACTGGGGCTCGCGCTGGTGCACGGCATCGTGCGCGACCACGACGGCGTCGTCGAACTCGAGTCGGTCCCCGGCCGCGGGACCGTCGTCCGATGCCTGTTTCCCCTGTTGGAGGGAACGATGCCGGCGACTGACGCCGCGCCCGGGGCCCTGGCACGCGGTAGTGGCGAACGGATCGTGTACCTGGACGATGAACCGACCTTGGTCCGGATCGGGCAACGCCAACTCGAGGCCCTCGGCTACCATGTCACAGGCTTCTCCGACGCGCGGGCCGCGTTGGCCGCCCTGCAGGCCGATCCCACGACGTGCGATGTCGTGGTGACCGACTTCCTGATGCCGACCATGACCGGGCTGGAGTTTGCGCGCGCGGTGCAGCAGCTACGCCCGTCGCTCCCCGTGCTGGTCCTCTCGGGCTACATCGGCGACTTCACGGTGAGCGATCTGGAGGCCGGGGGCGTCCGCCGGGTACTGCAGAAGCCCGTGTCGGCCGAGGAACTGGCGCTCGCGGTGCACGAGTGCCTCGCTGGTGGATGACCCCTGCACGTCGATAGGTTTGGAGACCATGACGCGCGACCTCCTCGACTTCTACACGAACGCCCCGCTCCTGGAACTCGGCCTCGAAGCCGACCGGATCCGGCGCGAGAAGCACCCGCACAACACGGTCACGTACATCGTCGACCGCAACATCAACTACACCAACGTCTGCGTCGCCGACTGCGGCTTCTGCGCCTTCTACCGGCGACCGAAGCACGGGGAAGGGTACACGCTCTCGTTCGAGCAGATCGGGGCGAAGATCGAGGAGACCAAGGCGCTGGGCGGGGTGCAGATCCTCATCCAGGGCGGGCACAACCCGTACATCCCCTTCGAGTGGTATCTCGACCTGCTGCGCTACATCAAGCGCCACCACCCGATCCATGTACACGGCTTCAGCCCGAGCGAGGTCGACTTCTTCGCCAAGACGTTCCGCATGGAGGCGGTCGACGTCATCCGTGAGCTGCAAAAGGCGGGGCTCGACTCGATCCCCGGTGGCGGTGGCGAGATCCTCGTGCAGCGCGTGCGCGACATCGTCGCCCCCAAGAAGGCGGGGGCCGACCGCTGGCTCGAGATCATGGAGCTGGCGCATAACGAGGGGATGAAGACGTCGGTGACCATGATGTACGGCATCGGCGAGACGCTGGCCGAGCGCATCGAGCACCTGCAACGCGTGCGCGACGTGCAGAGCCGGACTCACGGCTTCACCGCGTTCATCACCTGGCCGCTGCAGCCGGAGAACACGCCCGAGATGTCGCACATGGCCAAGACGGACGCGACGGAGTACCTGCGGACCGTGGCCATGGCACGCATCGTCCTCGACAACGTCCCCAACCTCCAGTCCAGCTGGGTCACGATGGGGATGAAGGTCGGGCAGCTGGCGCTCACCTTCGGCTGCAACGACTTCGGCTCGCTGATGATCGAGGAGAACGTGGTCTCGGCGGCCAATACCACGTACCGCACCACCACCGACGAGCTCGAGCGGCTCATTCGTGATGCCGGCTTCTCGCCGGCGCGCCGGCGCCAGGACTACTCGATCATCCCGGTGGGGACGCCGGTCGCGGCCTAACGCGTGACCGCTCGCACCGGGATCGGCTACGACTCGCACCGCTTTGCCGCGGGCGGTCCCATGCGTCTGGGCGGGGTCGACATTCCGTCGGACGTCATCCTCGTCGGCCACTCCGACGGTGATGCGATCTGCCACGCCCTCACCGACGCCATCCTCGGCGCCGCGGCGGCCGGCGACATCGGCGAGATGTTCGCCGACACCGACCCGGCCAACCGCGGGAAGGACTCGGTCGAGATGCTCGTCGCCGCCCTCGAGCGCGTGCACGCCCTCGGCTTTGCCCTGTCCAACGTGGACGTGACGGTGATCGCCGAGCGCCCGAAGATCGGGCCGCATCGCCTCCGCATCCGCGAGCGGCTCGCGCACGCGTTGCAGCTGGACGTCTCGGCGGTGAGCGTGAAGGGGAAGACGAACGAGGGGATGGGATGGGTCGGGCGAGGCGAGGGGCTGGCCTGCCTCGCGGTTGCCACGCTCGTCCCCGCGCGCGACTAGTCCGCCGGTGCCGCAGCTGCAATCGCTGCTGGACTGGCTGTCGGCGCTCCCCCCGGCCACCCTGCTGGCGGCGATGGCTGCCCTCGCCGCGGTCGAGAACATCTTCCCACCCATCCCCGCCGACGTGCTGGTGGCGTTCGGCGGCTTTCTCGCCGCCCGGAACCATGTGTCCCCGTGGCCGGCCTTCCTGGCGGTCTGGTTGGGGAACGTGGCGGGGGCGCTCGCCATGTACGCCGCCGGCCGGCGACTCGGGCGCGCCTGGATCGCCAAGCGCTTTCACGTTGCTCCTGGGGGGCGGAACGAGGCCCGCCTTGCGGCCTGGCAGGCGCGCTACGGCCCGATCGCCTTCTTCGTGACCCGTTTCCTCCCCGGCGTGCGCGCCCTCGTCCCGCCGATGTCCGGCGCGTTGCACGTCCCGGTGACCGGGCTGGCGATCGCGATCGCCGCGGCGTCCGCCCTGTGGTACGGCACGATCACCTGGCTTGCCTTCACCGCGGGCAACAACTGGGAGGTCCTGGCCGAACAGATCGGTCGACTGGGGTGGTGGTCGGCCGTGCTGGCCGGCGCGGTCGTGCTGTCCCTCCTGGCCGCCTGGTGGTTGGTCCGGCGCCGCGCCGGTCCTCGGGAGGAGCCGTAGGCGCCAATGAGTGACGCCCTCGCCCCGGACGACGTCGTTCGCGCCTTCTTCCTCGAACGATTCGACGACTACCTCTCGCTCGAGCAGGGGTCGTCCGACCGAACGCGCGACGCGTACGGCCGCGACGTCGCGCGCCTCGCCATCTTCGCGGTCACCAAGGGCGCCCGAACCCCCTCGGCACTCGAGCCACGCACCCTCCGCGACTTCGTCTACCACCTCAAGGATCTCGGCCTCTCTCCGTCGTCCATTCGGCGCAACGTCTCCGCGGTGCGCACGTACTTCAAGTTCCTCGTCGGCGAAGGGGTCGTGCCCTTCGATCCCAGCGACCGGCTGGAGATGCCGAAGCGCTGGCGAGACCTCCCCGACGTCCTCACCGTCGACGAGATCGATCGGCTCCTCGGGGCGCCCGACATCGACGATGCGATGTTCTTTCGGGACCGCGCGATGCTGGAACTCGCCTACGGGGCCGGGCTTCGCGTGAGCGAGTGGATTGGGGTGGAGGTCAAGGACGTCTTCCTCGAACAAGGACTCGTGCGCGTCTTCGGCAAGGGAGGGAAGGAGCGCCTCGTTCCGGTCGGTCGCTCTGCCGTGGGGGCCATCGACCTGTACCAGCGCGAGCTGCGCCCGAGGCTCGAGCGCGGCGCCGGCAAGGGGATCCTCTTCCTCAACGCGCGCGGAACCGCGCTCTCCCGCATGGGGGCATGGAAGATCCTGCGCAAGCACGTGGAGGCCGCGGGGATCGAGAAGCACGTATCCCCCCACACCCTGCGACATTCCTTCGCGACCCACCTCCTCGAGGGGGGTGCCGACCTGCGCGCCGTGCAGGACATGCTCGGCCACGCCGACATCTCGACGACGCAGATCTACACGCACGTCAACCGCGACTACCTGCGTACTGTTCACAAGCAGTATCATCCGAGAGGCTGACGTCGAGCGCCTCTCGCGTCTCCTGCCTCCCGACTCCCGTCCCGCCGTGCTCCTCGTCATCGACAACTACGACAGCTTCACCTACAACCTCGTCCAGTATCTCGGCGAGTTGGGGGAGACGCTGCTCGTGCGCCGCAACGACGAATTGTCCGTGGACGACGTGCGGACGATGGGGCCGCGGGCCATCGTCGTCTCCCCGGGGCCCTGTACGCCGAGCGAAGCCGGGATCAGCGTCCCGCTCATTCGTGCCCTCGGGGCCTCCACGCCGCTGTTGGGCGTGTGTCTCGGGCATCAGGCGATCGGCGAGGCGTATGGCGGACGGGTCATCCGTGCCTCGCGCGTGATGCACGGCAAGGTCTCGCAGATCGAGCACGCGGGGACAGGCCTCTTCGCCGGGCTTCCGTCGCCGCTCGAGGTCATGCGCTACCACTCGCTCATCGTCGAGCGCGACTCGCTTCCCGCATCGCTCGAGGTGGTGGCGCACGCGTCCGACCTGCCGACGGAGATCCACGCGCTGCATCATCGCGAGCATCCGGTCTGGGGGGTGCAGTTCCATCCCGAGTCGATCCTGACGCACGGCGGGATGGACATGCTGCGCAACTTCCTGACGATGGCCGACGACTTTCACGGCAGCGTGCGCACCGCCTGACGCGGGCCACCTCCCCACGCGCTCCCCGGCACCTAACGACCTCCCGTGATCCGCCGCCTCCTGCTCCTGCTCGCTGCCGTGGTCGCGGTGGGACTCGTTGTGTATTTCACGCGCGGCGCCAGCATGGCGGACCGTTCGATGAACACGCTGCTCGCCCGGGGACCGTTCACCGCGCCGCCGGCCGCCGAGTCGCTCCTGCGCACCATCGACGTCGTCGACCTGCACGCCGACGCGCTGCTCTGGCCGCGCGACCTGCTCAAGCGCCACGACCACGGGCACGTCGACCTGCCGCGCCTGCAGGACGGCCATTTCGCCCTCCAGGTCTTCTCCGTCGTCACCAAGACCCCGCGCGGCATCAACTACGAGCGCAACACCGACGATACCGACAACATCACCATCCTCGCCATCGCCGAGCGGTATCCGCTGCGCGCCTGGTTCAACCTCTATGAGCGCGCCCGCTGGCAGGGGGAGCGCCTCAAGGACGCCGTCGCTCGATCGGCGGCCCGAGGCGACTCGGCGCTTCGCCTCATCCGGTCCCGTGAGGACCTCACGGCTCTCCTCGCCGCGCGCCGGTCGGGGCGACCGGTCGTGGGGGCCCTGCTCGCAACCGAGGGGCTACATCCGCTCGCCGGACGCCTGGAGCACCTCGACTCGCTGGCGGCCCTCGGCTTCCGCATGTTCGGCTTCACCCACTTTTTCGACAACGACCTCGGGGGATCGGCGCACGGCGTCGAGCGCGGCGGGCTCACGGCCTTCGGGCGACAGGTCGTCGCCCGAATGGATGCGTTAGGCCTCATCATCGACGTCGCTCACGCCTCGCCGCGCCTGGTCGACGACATCCTCGCCACCACGCACCGCCCCATCGTGGTGTCCCATGGCGGAGTGCAGGGAACCTGTCCCGGACCGCGGAACCTCACCGACGATCAACTCCGGCGCATCGCTGCCGGCGGCGGCGTGGTGGGCATCGGCTACTGGGATGGGGCAATCTGCGAGCCGAGCGCCGCCTCGTTCGCCAGGGCGGTGGTCTACGCCATCGGCGTCGCAGGGGAGGATCATGTGGCCCTGGGGTCCGATTTCGACGGGAGCACCGCCGAGCCCTTCGACGCCAGTGGAATGGGGCTCGTCGCCGGCGCGCTGCGCGACGCGGGGCTGACCGACGCGCAGATCGGGAAGGTGATGGGCGGCAACGCCCTTCGCCTGCTCGGCCAGCTCCTTCCTGGGGACTGACGGCGAGGGCGCGGACGCCAGAAACGCGCACGGGCGAGATCGGACGTTGTTGCTGTTGGAAAAGCCGTATCGCGCGGATTAACTTGGGTGGCGTGCCTTTTGCTAACTCGGCCGCCCCGACCCCGAACGCTGTCCTCGCCGTCATACCGGCGCGGCTGGGGTCGACCCGCCTCCCACGCAAGCCGCTTCGCCTCATTGGCGGGCGCCCACTCATCGTCCGCGTCTGGGAGCGCGTCTGTGCCATGAACGTGGCAGGCACCGTGGTCGTCGCGACCGACGCGCCGGAGATCGTCGAGGTGATCGCCGCCGCCGGCGGGATGGCGGTCCTCACCGACGCCACGCATCCCTCCGGGACCGACCGGATCGCCGAGGTCGCCGCCCGCCCGGAGTTCCGCGCCCACGAGGTGATTCTCAACGTGCAGGGCGACGAACCGTTCGTGTCGGCGGCGGCGGTAGAAGGCGCACTGGCGATGGTGACGGTGGAGCGATTTCCGCTGGGCACCGTCTCGGCGCGCGCCGGCGAGGAGATCCTCGCCACGCCGCATGTGGTGAAGGTCGTGTCCGCCGATGACGGGCGCGCGCTCTACTTCTCGCGCGCCCCGATCCCGTTCCTGCGGGAGGCGGGGGATGCGGCCGTGCGCGCGGGGATCGTGCGGCAGCACCTCGGGATCTACGCCTACACGCGGGATGCGCTCGCCGCGTGGGTCTCGCTGCCGGAGCATCCGCTCGAGCGGGTGGAACGACTGGAACAGTTGCGACCGCTCGCCGCCGGGTTGGCGATGGGCGTCGCGACGATCGATGAGCCGCCCCCGGGCGGCGTGGATACCGAAGACGACCTGCACCGTGCCAACGCGCGGTGGAATGACCTCTACGACACACGACGCTGATGACGACTCAAGTCACGCCCAACCAGACCACGCGCTACATCTTTGTCACCGGCGGCGTCGTCTCCTCGCTCGGCAAGGGCATCGCGGCGGCATCGTTAGGCCGGCTCCTCGTGGAGCGCGGCCTGCGTGTCTCGATCATGAAGTTCGACCCGTACCTCAACGTCGATCCCGGGACGATGTCGCCGTTCCAGCACGGCGAGGTCTTCGTCACGGACGACGGCGCAGAGACGGACCTCGACCTGGGCCACTACGAGCGCTTCATCGACCGCTCGCTGTCGCAGCTCAACAACGTGACCACCGGGCGCATCTACCTCAACGTGATCACGAAGGAGCGCCGCGGCGAATACCTCGGCTCCACCGTCCAGGTCATCCCGCACATCTCGGACGAGATCAAGTCGCACATCAAGCGCCTCGCGCCGGGCAACGACGTGGTGATCGTGGAGATCGGCGGCACGGTCGGCGACATCGAGTCGCAACCGTTCCTCGAGGCCATCCGCCAGTTCCGGCAGGAGGTGGGCAAGCAGAACGCGATGTTCATCCACCTCACGCTCGTCCCCTACATCGCGGCAGCTGGCGAGGTCAAGACCAAGCCCACGCAGCACTCCGTGCGCGAGCTCATGGAGATCGGCATCCAGCCCGACGTCCTCATCTGCCGCACCGAGCGCCCGCTCTCCGAGGACGTCAAGCGCAAGATCGCCCTCTTCTGCAACGTCGAGTTCGGCAACGTCATCGAGAGCCCCGACGTCCCGTCGATCTACCAGATCCCCCTCGAATTCTCGGCGCAGGGGCTCGACGAGCGGGTGATGCAGCGCCTCAACCTGCAGGGGCGCGAACCCGACCTCACCGCATGGCGCGCCATGGTGCAGCGCGTGGTGCAGCCGCGCGACCGCGTGCGTATCGCCGTCGTCGGCAAGTACACGCAGTTCGTCGACAGCTACAAGAGCGTGCAGGAATCGCTCATACACGGTGGGATCGCCAATGACGTCGGCGTCGACATCGCCTGGACGTCGAGCGACCTGTTCACGAGTCCCGAGAAGGCGCGCGAGATCCTGCAGGGCTTCCACGGCCTGCTCGTCCCCGGCGGCTTCGGGGTGCGCGGCGTCGAGGGGATGGTGGAGGCGATTCGTGCGGCCCGCGAGCTGAAGATCCCGTTCTTCGGCATCTGCCTCGGCATGCAGGTCGCCATCATCGAGTTCGCGCGCAACGTCCTGGCGCTCGCCGACTCGCATTCCAGCGAGTTCGCGCCGGAGTGTGCGCACCCTGTGATTGCGATGATGGAAGAGCAGAAGCACGTGACCGACATGGGGGGGACGATGCGGCTCGGCGCCTATCCCTGCCGGCTGGCGCGCGGCACCAAGGCCGCCGAGATCTACGGCGTCCCCGAGGTGAGCGAGCGGCATCGCCATCGCTACGAGGTGTCGAATGCCTATCGCGACGCCTTCGTCGAGCACGGCCTCAAGCTGAGCGGATTGTCACCCGACGGCTCGCTCGTCGAGATCGTGGAACTCGCCGACCATCCGTGGTTTGTCGGCTGCCAGTTCCACCCGGAACTGCAGTCGCGCCCCACGCGCCCCCATCCCCTCTTTGCCGCGTTTGTCGCGGCGTCGGCTGCGCGGCATCGCGCGGAGGGCGCGTCGTGACGACGGCTGCCGGCTTCCCGACCGACCGCCTCTTCCTGATCGCGGGTCCCTGCGTCCTCGAGGACGAGGCGCTGAACCTTCGTGTGGCCGAGCACCTGGCCACGCTCGCGCCGCTCGTCCCGGGCGGCATCATCTTCAAGGCGTCGTTCGACAAGGCCAACCGCTCCAATCCGGGGGCCGCGCGCGGGCCCGGGATTGAAGAAGGGCTCGCCAAGCTCGCGCGCGTGCGCGAGGTCACCGGACTCCCCATCCTCACCGACGTGCACCTGCCGGAGCAGTGCGCAGCGGTCGGTGCGGTCGTCGACGTCCTGCAGATTCCCGCCTTCCTCTGTCGCCAGACCGACCTCCTGGTGGCCGCAGGTGCAACGGGACGCCCGGTGAACATCAAGAAGGGACAGTGGATGCACCCCGAGGGGATGAAGGGCGCCGTGCGCAAGGTCGCGGGGGCCCGCCCGGCGGCCAGTGAACCCACGGCCTCCGGCGTGGCGTCACCCATGTCGGACATCGCCACCACCGAGCGCGGCTCCTTCTTCGGCTACGGCGACCTCGTCGTCGATATGCGGAGCTTCAGCCGCATGCGGGCCGCCACGGGAACGCCAGTCATCTTTGATGGCACGCACAGCGTGCAGCAGCCGGGGAAAGGCGAGGGCGGCGCCAGCGGCGGACTGCGCGAGTTCATCCCCGCGCTGACCCTCGCGGCGATCGCGGCCGGCGCCGATGGGCTCTTCCTCGAGACACACCCCGATCCCGATCACGCGCCAAGCGATGGACCCAACATGCTCCCGTTAGGCACGCTCGAGGCGCTCATCCGCCGGGCGGTGGCCGTCTGGGAGGCCCGCCGATGATCGGCTTTGGCGCGCACGCCGACGCCCCGCTCACGCCGGCCGGTGTCCCGTACCTCAGTCCGGACGACGCCAGGCGCGTGCGGTTCGTCGGACTCGACGTCGATGGCGTCCTCACGGACGGCGGGATCTACCTCGGCGACGTGGGCGGGACGCGCTTCGAGACCAAGCGCTACGACATCCAGGATGGCCTGGGCATCAAGATGCTGCAGAAGGCCGGGATCATCGTCGCCATCATCACCGGACGCGTCTCCGACAGCGTCGCCCTCCGGGCGGCCGAGCTGGGCGTCGACGACCTCGTGCAGGACGAGCACGCGCGAAAGCTCCCCGCCTTGCGGCGCCTCATCGCGGCCCGCGGCATCGAACTGTCGCAGGTGGCCTTCGTCGGCGACGATCTCCCCGACCTCGGCGTCATGCGCGTCGTGGGGCTGCCGGTCGTCGTGGCGAACGGCACGGACGAGGTCTTCCGTGCGTCCAGGTTGCGGCTGTCGAGAAGCGGAGGGCAGGGGGCCGTGCGGGAGTTCGCCGAGCTGCTCCTGAAGGCGCGCGGAGAGTGGGACGGATTGGTGGAGTCGTACGTCGCGTCGCGCGAGCAGGAGCACCCGGCATGACCGGTGCCGAAGCGATCGCCCTCGGGCGACGCGTCATTCGCCTCGAGACCGAGGCGCTGGCCGAGGTCGAGCAGCGGCTCGGCGACGGCTTCGCGCATGCGGTGGACCTCATCGCCACCTCCGCCGGACGCGTGATCGTCGCAGGCGTTGGCAAGTCGGGGCTCATCGGGCGGAAGATCGCGGCGACCCTGACCTCCACCGGGACTCCCGCGACCTTCCTGCATCCTACCGAGGGATTGCACGGCGACCTGGGGATGGTCACCCGGGAGGACGTCGCAATCCTGCTGTCGAAGAGCGGCGAGAGTGAGGAACTCCTCACGCTGTTGGCCCACCTCAAGCGCTTCGGCGTCCGCACCATCGCCATCACCGGCAACGCCGAGTCGTCGCTGGCGCGCGAGTGCGACGCGGCGCTCGACGCGTGGGTGCGCGAGGAAGCCTGCCCGCACGACCTCGCCCCCACCACCAGCACGACGGCGGCCCTGGCGTTAGGCGACGCCCTCGCGGTGGTCATCCTCGAGCGCAAGGGGTTCCGGCGCGAGGACTTCGCGCGCTTTCACCCCGGCGGGTCGCTGGGGCGCAAGCTCCTCACGCGCGTGCGCGAACTCATGGAGCGCGAGCGGCTTCCGGTCCTCCCGCCCAACGCCACCATGCGCTCGGCGATCGTCCTGCTCGCCGAGCGGCGGGGCATCGTGGTCGTCGCCGATGCGGTCGGGAAGCTGCTCGGAGTCTTCACCGCGGGGGACTTCGCTCGGCTGATGGAGCGCGAGGCCGATCCGTTCGGCGTCCCGCTCGAGCGCGTCATGACCCGCACCCCTCGCACCGCACAGGCCGAGGAACTTGGGAGCGCCGTGGTGTACCGCATGGAACAATTCGGCATCATGGCGATGCCGGTCACCGATGAGACGGGAAGCGTCGTGGGCGTCGTCCACCTGCATGACCTGATGCGCGCGGGGGTCGCCTGATGCACCGCGCTTTTGGCCTCGCCCTTGTCGCGGTCCTGGCGGCCGCCTGCCAGCAGACCAGCTCCCCGCCGGTCGCCAAGCGCAGCGTCGTCCCTGACTCCGCCGACCAGGTGATGTACGGCGTGCGCTTCTTCCTGACCGACGGCGGGCTGCGCCGAGCGGAGCTCGTCTCCGACACGGCGTTCATGTACGACGAGAACACGCGCACCGAACTGCGGGTCGTCAACACCACCTTCTACAAGGTGAGTGGCGAGAAGGACGCCGTCCTCACCTCGCGCACCGGCAGCTACAATATCCGCCTGGGAAGCATGGAGGCGCGCGGCAACGTCGTGGTCGTCTCCACCGACGGACGCAAGCTCGAGTCGCCGCATCTGCGCTACGATCCCAGTCGCAACGAGATCGCCAGCGACTCCGCCTTCACCATCACCGAGTCCGGCGGGCGCGTGACGCAGGGGATCGGCTTCATCGGCGACCCGGACCTCAACAACGTCCGCGTCCTCCGCTCCACGCGCTCGCGCGGGAGCGCGCTCACCATCCCGAAGTCGTGAGTCGTCGCGCCCTCGCGCTCGCTGTGGTGGTGCTGCTGGCCACCACCGGCTGCTTTCGGCTCGGGCGTCGTCCGGCGGCCCCTCGTGGGCCGGCGGTCGCCGGTCCGGCCATGCCTGGCGATTCGATCCCGCCCATCAAGATCGATTCGATCATCACGCGCGCCGCCGGCGCGCCCGCCGACTCCGCCTTCGTGGCCTCGAACCCGGCCGCGCGTCCAGCCGAGAAGCCCGCCGAGCGCTGCCTGCTCGAGATCGACGGCGATCGCTCCCAGTTCATCAAGGATCCCATCAGCCAGAAGTACACCTCGTACTTCGGTGGGGGCTTCATCGGACGATGCCCGGGGCAGGGGATCACGATCACGGCCGACTCCGCCGAGTTCTACGACCAGAACCAGCTGTACTTTCTCCTCGGCAACGTGAAGTACCGGGAGCGGCGTGTGAACCTCGACGCCGACAAGCTGACCTACTTCCGCGCGGAGGAACGCCTCCTTGCCGAGGGCAACGTCGTGGCGGTCATGCGTGACTCCTCGACGATGACGGGGCCCCGAGCCGAGTACTTCCGCGCCGTGCGCGGGGTGCGCGTGCGCCCGCGCATGGTCGCGACCATGCGCCCCACCCTCAAGCTGTACGAAGCCGATTCCACCGGACGCCGTCGCGGCGAACCCGTCGTCCTTATCGCGGACAACATCAACGGCGAGGGCGACTCGCTCTTCATCGCCTGGGGAAAGGTCACCATCGATCGCACCGATATCCTCGCACGCGGCGACTCGGCCAACCTCGACAACGCCCGCCAGTTCTCGCGGCTCATGAAGCAGCCGTACCTGGAGAGCAAGGGAAAGGACGCCTTCACCCTGCGCGGGCTGGTCATCGACATGTACGGGCGCAATCGCGCCGTCGAACGCGTGGTGGCCATGGACTCGGCCGTCGCGGTCAACAAGGACCTCACGCTGGCCTCCGACACCATCGACCTGCGTGTGAAGGAGAACAAACTGCAACGCGCCTTCGCCTTCGGCCCCGGGGCCGCCTCGGCCATCTCCCGCGAACGCACCATCCTCGCCGACTCGATCGACGTGCGCATGCCCAACCAGCAATTGCGCGAGATGTACGCCGTGCGCGCGGCCTATGCCGAGTCCGATCCCGACTCGAACAAGGTCAGGTCGGCCGAGCGCGACTGGCTGCGCGGTGATACCATCGTCGCCCGCTTCGATTCGGCGGCGGCGACCGACACCACGGCACGTCCCCGCATTCGCGACCTCCTGGCGTCGGGAACCGCGAGTTCGTACTACCAGGTCCCGAACGGGAAGGATGTGAAGAAGCCCGGGATCAACTACGTGCGGGGTCGACAGATCATGGTCGACTTCAAGGAGCAGGAAGTGCAGACGGTGACCGTCGTGGACTCCGCGTCGGGCGTCTTCCTCGAGGCGGCCCCCGATTCGGTCGCGACGCCCAAACCCGCCCCGGGGCGCCGCCCCAACCGGCGGGCGCCCGCCGACACCCGCCGCCAGCCTAACGCGATCCGTCGTCCATGAACGGCGAACCCCCTCTCCCCACGCGTCCAGGCGCTGATCGAGCAGCGCGCCGGTGGCGACCGCTCGGTCGCCTTCGGACTGCATGCCCTCATCAGCGAGGCCGACCCCGACGGCCTCTCCGTCTTCAACGACGTCGCCATTCGCTTTCGCGACGACTGGCTGGCCGCCATTCGCACCCAGGGTGGTGACGCCGATCGCGAGGCCGGCCGCCTCTCGCTGGACGAGGTGCGCGCCTTTCTCCAGCGCTCGGTCCTCCCCCGTCTGGCGGCCCAGGGGCTCATCCAGTATCCCGTCCCCGGCGACCAGGACGTCGGCGCCAAGGTGCGGCTCGCCCCCGCGTTGTGGAGCGAAATCGCCCCGCAGCGCCTCGACGTCGCCGAGTCGCTCCGGCTCACCGGCGAGCACGCCACCGTGTCGGTTCCGACCCCCACGTCCCGGCGCGCCGTCGACACGAGGCTCCCCGCGTCGGGCAGCGTGCTCGAGGCCAGCGGCCTCGTGAAGGTCTATCGCAAGCGGCGGGTCGTGAATGACGTCGCCGTGCGGCTGCAACAGGGAGAGATCGTCGGGCTCCTCGGGCCCAATGGGGCTGGCAAGACCACGACGTTCTACATGATCGTCGGGCTCATCCAGCCCGAAAACGGGTCGATCAAGCTCGATGGCGAGGAGATCACCCGCATGCCAATGTTCAAGCGCGCGCGGCGGGGGATCGGCTATCTTTCGCAAGAGCCATCGATCTTCCGCAAGCTCACGGTGGAGGACAACATCCTCGCGATCCTCGAGACGTTGCCAATCACCAAGGAGGAGCGTCGATCACGGTTGGAGGGATTGCTCGACGAACTGAGCATCAAGCACCTGCGACACAGCCGTGCCTACGCCCTGTCGGGTGGGGAACGGCGGCGACTCGAGATCACCCGGGCGCTGGTCTCGCAGCCCAAGTTCATGATGCTCGATGAGCCGTTCGCCGGCGTCGACCCGATCGCCGTCCATGACATCCAAACGATCGTGGCCGGGCTGCGCCATCGCGGCATCGGAGTGCTCATCAGCGACCACAACGTGGAACAAACGCTCGATATCGTCGACCGGGCTTACATCATGTTCGACGGCCAGGTGAAGGTCTCAGGAACCGTGCGCGAGCTCGTCTTCGACGACGAGGTCTCGCGCATCTACCTCGGTCCCACCCTCACCGCTCGTCTCCGCGCACGCTTTTCGGCGGAACAGGCGCCCCACGAGGAGCTCCCCGCATGAGAACGGGGCTCGGTCAGCATACGTCCATGCGGCAGGAGCTGAAGATCAATCCACGCCTCTACCAGGCGATGGATCTGCTCTACATGCCCCTGCTCGACCTCCAGCAGCACCTCAAGCAGGAGCTCCTGAACAACCCCTTCCTGGAGATGACCGAGCCCGACGAAGAGGACTCGGAAGAAGAGGAGGAGCGCGAGGGCGAGGAAGGGCCGGTCGACCTGACCGAGCCCGAGACGGCCCCCCCGGAGGAGCGCGAGGCGGTCAACAACGACACCATCGACTGGGAGGAGATCCTCCTCGACGGCTTCGAGACCGGCGGCGTACGGGAGGAACACGAGGAGCGCGAGTACTACGAGCCCGTATCGGTCGACCGCCGCGACCTCGACGACCACCTGAAGGACCAGATCTCCCTGCTCGAACTCACGCCGCGGCAGTTGCTCCTGGCGGACGAGTTCCTGGGCAACATCAACGAGGACGGCTACCTCACCTGCGCCATCCCCGAGATCGTCGAGGGGATCAACGAGGTCGTCGCGCGCGCCGCCGAAAAGGAGGGGTTCCTCGGCGAGCTCCCGCTGTATCGGCTGGATGAAGCCGACGACATGCTCCGCATCGTGCAGACGCTCGACCCGCCCGGCGTGGGCGCGCGCGACCTGCGCGAGTGCCTCTTGTTGCAGCTGCGCGACCTCAAGCATGAGGAGACGCTGCAGTATCGCCTGGTCCGCGACGCATTCGACGAGCTCATCGCCCACCGCTGGAGCGAGATCTCCAAGCGATTCGGCATCAGCGCGCAGGACGTGCAGCAGGCGGCCGACGAGATCGCCAAGCTCGACCCCAAGCCGGGGCTGCGCTACAGCAATGCCAACGACGGCTACATCGTCCCCGATCTCGTGGTCGAGAAGATCGACGGCGCGTACCACGTCTTCATCAACGATGGCAACCTCCCGCGCCTCAAGCTGAGCCGCGCCTACCAGGAGATTGCCCGCGACAAGAAGAAGTTCGATGGCGAAAACAAGGAATTCATCTCGTCCAAGCTCAATTCGGCCAACTGGATGATCCAGGCCATCGAGCAGCGCCGCCAGACGATGCTCAAGGTCATGAACTACATCGTCGACCGGCAGCGCGACTTCTTC
Source organism: Gemmatimonadota bacterium (assembly GCA_016719105.1). Lineage (NCBI taxonomy): Bacteria > Pseudomonadati > Gemmatimonadota > Gemmatimonadota bacterium. Next base: position 782,252 of record JADKAQ010000001.1, read on the forward strand.
GAGAAGGGGGTGCAGTACCTCAAGCCGCTCACCCTGCGCGAGGTGGCCGAGGTCATCGCCATGCACGAGAGTACGGTGAGTCGCGTGACGAACGAGAAGTTCGTGCAGACCCCGCGCGGCGTCCTCCCGCTCAAGTTCTTCTTCTCCTCCGGACTCAGCACCACCGGCGGCGAAGACGTCTCGGCGCGTGGCATCAAGGACCAGATCGAGAAGCTGGTCACCAACGAGGACCCGAAGAACCCGCTCACCGACCAGGCGATCGTCAACATCCTGCGCGACAGCGGGGTCAACATCGCCCGTCGCACCGTGGCGAAGTATCGCGACCAGTTGGGGGTGCTCTCGGCGCGCATGCGCAAGCGGGTATGACCCCGCGGGTCCTGCGCGTCTCCGTCCTCGTCCCCGCCAAGGATGAAGCGGAGAACCTCCCGCTGTTCATGGAGCAGGTGGAGGAAGCCTTCCAGACGTTCGATCAGGGCTTCGAGGTCATCGTCATCGACGACGGCTCGGTCGACGACTCGTGGGCGGTGCTGGAGCGCCTGCGCGCGCGCTACCCGTTCCTGCGCACCGCGCGGCATCGGTCGCGCCGGGGGATCGCCGATGCGCTGCGCACGGGCTACCTCGCGGCGCGTGGCGACATCCTCGTCTTCTATCCCGCCGACCTGCAATTCAAGCCGGCCGACATTCCGCGGTTGGTCGCGCCCATCCTGGCCGATGAAGCGGACATGGTCACCGGCTTCAAGGAAGGGAAGTACGAGAAGGCGTTCGTCTCGTCCGTGTACAACAGGCTGAGCCGCCTCCTCTTTCACGTTCCGGTCAAGGATCTCAATAGCGTGAAGGCGTATCGTCGGGAGATCATGGACATCCTCCCGACGCGCCCCGACTGGCACCGCTACATGATCGTGCTCGCCGCGGCCCAGGGCTACACGGTCACCGAGATCCCCGTCCCGCTCTTTCCTCGCCACGCCGGCAAGTCGAAGTTTGGGATTGGGCGCATTCCGGTCGGTGTGCTCGACATGCTCGCCGTCTGGTTCGAGTTGCGCTTCGCGCAGAAGCCGCTCCTCCTCTTCGGCATGCTGGGGGCGGGGCTCTTCGCCATCGGGGCGTTCGCCGGGCTCGCCGCGCTCGTCTGGCTCGCCCTCACCGGCGTGGGCCTGCGCGCCGTCTGGACCGTCATCCAGACCTGTCTCATCCTCGGGTCGGTCTTCTTCGCCACCGGACTCCTCGGGGAGCAGATCGCCGGCGTGCGCGCGCAGCTGCGCGAGCTGCGGCGCGTCACCGATGAACTTCGCGACGGGTCGCGCGATGGCTGACGCGCCTCGCCTGCGCGTCCTCTTCCTCACCCACTCGTATCCCCGCGTCCCTGGCGACGCCGCCGGGTCGTTCCTCTTGCACCTGGCGACGGCGCTGCGCGGGGAAGGGGTCGAGGTCCGCGTCATCGCCCCGGCGGGAGAAGGGCTCCCGGCGCACGACACGTTCGACGGCATTCGCGTCGACCGCTTCCACTACGCGCCGCGTCGCTATGAGAACCTCGCCTACACCGGCGAGATGGCGCAGGAGGTGCAACGCTCGTGGCGCGCGAAGGTGGCCCTCGTCGGCTTCCTCGGGGCGCAGTTCGGCGTTGCCACGCGCGTCCGACGGGAGTTCTCCCCGCAGCTGGTGCATGCGCACTGGTGGTTCCCGGGGGGGCTCGTCGGCACGTGGGTCGCCGGGCTGGGGCGACTCCCGCTCGTCACCACCATGCACGGCACCGACGTGCGCCTGGCGCGCGCCAAGAGCTTCGCGCGCCCGCTCTTCCGCCGCGTCATGCACCAGTCGTGCGCCGTCACCACCGTCTCGCGGTGGCTCGCCGCCGAGGTGCACGACATGGTCCCGGACGTGACGCCGCTCGTCGCTCCGATGCCCGTCTCCACGGCGCTCTTTGCCCCTGGCGACACACGCACGACAGACCGCGTGCTCTTCGTGGGACGCCTCAACGCCCAGAAGGGGATCGCGCTCCTCCTGGATGCCGTCGCGCGCATGCGCCACCGCGTCCACTTCGACCTCGTGGGCGACGGCTCCGACGCACCGGTCCTTCGCGCCCAGGCCGAGCGCCTCGGAATCGCCGATCGCCTCACCTGGCACGGGGCGCTTCCGCAGACCGCGCTGCCGGCGTTGTATCAGCGGGCCTCCGCCCTCGTCGTGCCGAGCATCGGCGAAGGGCTCGGGCTCGTGGCGGTCGAGGCGCAGCTCTGCGGGGCCCCCGTCGTCGCCTTCGAGAGTGGTGGCATCACCGATACCGTGACGCACGGCGAAACCGGCCTCCTCGTCCCACCGGGCGACGTCAATGCCCTCGCCGAGGCGCTCGACCGGCTCTTCGATGATCCCGAACTGCGCTTGGCGTTAGGCAGGGCGGGGCGCATGTCCGCGCTCGGCGACTTCGCCCCCGAGTCCGCGGCGCGGCGGTACGCCACCCTCTACCGCACGATCGTTGCGCCGTAGCGCCACGCGGCTGGTCTTCGCGCTCCTGGCCGTCGCCGCGGTCCTCCTTGCCGCGCGAGCCATCGCCAGCCAGTGGCGCGCCTTTCGCGATTCCGGCGCCCACCTCTCCCCGCGCTGGTCGCTCATCGCGCTCTCGAGCGTCCTCGTCCTCGTCGCCTATGCCGTCCTCGTCGAAACGTGGCGGCGGACCGTGCGTGCCTGGGACGCTGAACTGCCGTGGGGCGAGGCGGCCCGCATCTGGTTCATCTCCAACCTCGGGCGCTACCTCCCCGGCAAGGTCTGGCAGATCGGCGCCATGGGGGTCATGGCACAGGAGCAGGGGGTGTCGGTCGTCGCCGCCACCGGCTCCGCACTGGTCATCAACCTCGTCAACCTGCTCGCGGGCTTCGGGGTCGTGCTGGTGACCGGTGCCGAGTTCTTCGAGGCGCGAAACGCCGCCCTCGCTTTCGGCGCGCTCCTGCTCGCAGGCATCGTTCTGGCGCCGCGCCTTGTCCCATTCATCGGGCGTCTCGCCGGAAAGGTGATCGGGCGCCCGCTCGACGTCCCCACGCTCCCCGATCGAGCCGTCTGGCTCGCCGCCGTCGGGTGCGTGGTCGCCTGGCTGCTGTACGGCGTGGCGTTCCAGTGCTTCGTGGCGGGGATCCTCGGGCAGGCCCCGGGGCGTACGTCGTCGTACATCGCCGCCTTCACCGGATCCTATCTGGCGGGCTACATTGCGTTGTTTGCGCCGGGAGGCATCGGCGTGCGGGAAGGGTCGCTCATCTTCGCGTTAGGCCGGTTCGGGCTGGCGCAGGCTGGGGCGGCCGGGGTCATCTCCCTCACGTCGCGGCTCTGGCTCACCGTGCTCGAGGTCCTCCCGGGCCTCGTCTTCCTGGCTGTCGACGCCCTGCGGGGGCGTCGCCCTACATCGTCCACCCCGTCATGACCCGTTCGCCCGACGTCGCAGCCCCCGTTGGACCACCACCGGCTGCGCCGCCCGGACCGCGCTTCGCGCTTGGCTGGGCCGCCCTCATCCACGCCGTCTGTACGCTGGCGTTAGGCTTCCCGGCCCTCGCCGGCAAGTTCCTGGTCAATCCGTATTCCGACCAGTACATCGCCGGCTATCCGTTCCGCGAGTTCGCCCGCAGCCACTGGCACCGCTTTGGCGAGATTCCGCAGTGGAATCCGTATCTCTTCGGCGGCATGCCATTCGTCGATGCGATGCACGGCGACACGTTCTATCCCACCGCGGCGCTGCGCATCCTCATCGGCACCGACGCCGGGATGACCTGGGGGCTGCTCCTCCACGTCTTCCTCGCCGGGCTCTTCACTTTCGTCTTTCTGCGCGCGATCGGGCTGTCGTTCTTCGCCGCCGTGGTGGGGGGCGTGGCCTACCAGATGGGGGGCAACGTCGCCGGGCTCGTCTCGCCCGGTCACGACGGCAAGATGTTCATCGCCGCGCTCCTCCCGCTCGCGCTGTATTTCGTGGTCCGTGGCGTTCGCGATGGCCGGAAGGCGTCGTGGGGAGCGCTGGCCATCGTCGTCGGTCTCGCCGTCCTGTCACCGCACCCGCAGCTGCTGCAGTACATGCTCCTCGTGACGGGAGCGTTCGCCCTCTTCCTCGCCCTCGGCTACGGGAGCGACTCGACCCTGGCGCGGCGCGATGGCGTCGTCCGCCTCGGCGCGGCGCTGAGCTCGGTCGCGGTGGGCATGGTCATCGGAGCGATCCAGTTCTGGCCAGTGAAGACGTACGAGCCCTTCTCGCCACGCGCGGGGGGGAAGGGGTGGGAGCACGCCGTCTCGTACTCACTCCCCCCGGAAGAGACGCTCAACTTCATGATCCCGCAGTTCACGGGGATCCTGGACAAGTACTGGGGACGGAACGGCATCCACTTCCATTCCGAGTACATCGGCGCCGCGGTCCTCTTTCTGGCTGGACTCGCGCTCGGCGCGTGGACCCTCCGATCGCACAAGCGCATCGTCTGGTTCTTCCTTGGCGCCTTCGTGATCTCGCTGCTGTGGGCCATGGGGGGCTACACCCCCTTCTACTCGCTGGTCTACGCCCTCGTCCCGGGAACCAAGTACTTCCGGGCCCCCAGCACGATGCTGTTCGTCGTTTCGTTCTGTGCGGCCGTCCTCGCCGCCTTCGGAAGCGAGCGTATCGTTCGACTCGAGAATCGGAGGCGCTACGCGATCGGCTGGATCATCGCGGCGGTTCTCATCGGCGTGCTCGGCGCGTCGGGCGCGCTCACCAACGTGGGGGTCTCGATTGCCGGGGCCGAGCGGGCGGACTACGTCATGGCGAACGACGGGGCACTGCGCGTCGGGGCGCTCCGGTCGATGCTGTTCATCCTCATGGCCGTCGGGATCGCGTTCGTCGTGAGCACCCGTCGTGTCTCGCGCGACCTCGGCGGGACGCTTCTGATTCTTCTCGTAGCCCTCGATTGCGCGAGCGTCCTGCGCCAATACTGGCAGTTCTCGGAGCCCGCGGAGATCACGTACGCGAGCAACCCCGTCATCGACTACCTCAAGAAGCAGCCAGGGCCGTACCGAGTCCTCTCGTTCCAGACCGCCCCATCCGAGGGCGTGCACGACCCGCTCTTGAACTACGACGGGTTGATGGTGCACGGCATCGCCAACGTGCTCGGCTATCACGGAAACGAGTTGGGCGCGTACGACCGGCTGGCGGGGAAAGACGACGGATTCCGTCAGGTCGCCAATCCCAACTTCTGGCGGCTCTTGAACATGCGCTACGTCCTTACCAACTCACCTGACAACATCGGGATCAAGGAGCTGAAGCAGGTCGCCGGCCCCGCCCGCGACGCGTCGGGGAGCGAGCTGTACCTGCACGAGATTCCTTTCGAGACGTCGTATGCGTGGGTGACGCCCGCGATGGCCAAGGCCGACGAGGCGTCGGTCATGGCGACGGTGCTCGACCCGCGATTCGACGTGCGGCGCGCCACCGTGTTCGACAACTCAGCGGCGGTGAAGGTAGAACCGCTGACCAACCTCCCGGAACCGCTGGCCATCCGGGCGACGGTGAAGGACTACTCGCCGGGGCGCGCCACTATCGAACTCGATAGTCCGGCCCCCCCGGGGGCGGCGCTCATGGTCTCCGAGAATTGGTATCCTGGGTGGACCGCCACCGTGGATGGCAAGACGGCCACCATCGGGAAGGCCGCCGTCTCGCTGATGGGGATCGCACTACCGGCCGGGGCACGGAAGGTCCAGCTCCAGTTCACCAACCCGCCGTACGAGACGGGGAAGTCGGTGACGCTCATGGCACTCGCCGCGGCGCTGCTCATGCTCGCAGGCGGCACACTCCTCGACCGAAGGAGAGCGAGCAGTGTCTGAGCCGGCGGGGCTGGCGGAGAAGGCACTGGTCATCGTCCCGACGTACAACGAGCGGGAGAACATCATTCGCCTGATCGACGCGGTCCTCGCACAGGATCCGCGCATCGAGGTGCTGGTCGTTGACGACGGTTCGCCCGACGGGACGGGGGCGCTGGTCGACGAGCGCGCGGCGTCCGACGGTCGCGTGCATGTCGTGCATCGCCCCCGAAAGATGGGGCTCGGCACCGCCTACCTCGCCGGCTTTCGCTGGGCCCTCGAGCGCGACTACGAGCTGGTGTTCGAGATGGACGCCGACTTCTCGCACGATCCGTCGCATCTCCCGCAGTTCCTGGACAGCGCTCGCGACGCGGATCTGGTGCTGGGCTCGAGGTATCGCGAAGGGAAGGTCACGGTCGTGAACTGGCCGATGGCGCGGCTGCTGTTGAGCTACAGCGCGAACATCTATGCGCGAATCGTGACCGGGCTGCCCTTGTACGACGCCACGGGCGGATTCAAGTGCTTCCATAGGAAAGTACTTGAGGCGATCGACCTAAGTGATGTTAGATCAAACGGATACGCGTTCCAGATTGAGATGAGCTTTCGGGCGTGGCGCAAAGGGTTCCGTATAGTGGAGATCCCGATCGTCTTCGTCGATCGTACCGAGGGCGAGAGCAAGATGTCCAAGCGGATCGTTCGGGAAGCCATCTGGATGGTCTGGCGGCTGCGCTGGTGGGCGATCATTCGGAGGGTGTAGCCATGGTGGGTCGCGAGTTCTGGAAGATGAGCGGGTCGGGCAACGACTTCGTCTTCTTCAACGCCATGCACGTGGCCGCAGGCGACCTCGCGACTCCGGCACGCATCGGACAGCTCTGTGAGCGCCGGACCGGAATCGGCGCAGATGGCGTCGTCTTCCTCGAACCGCACGACGTGCACGCCTTCTCGATGCGCTACTTCAATCGGGACGGATCGCTCGCCGAGATGTGCGGGAATGCCGCGCTGTGCAGCACTCGGCTGGCGCGCGAACTCGGAATCGTCGAGCAGGGCGAGTTCACCTTCCAGACGGTCTCCGGGCCGGTCACCGGGCGCTTCCAGGATGGGACGCCACAGATCGACATGGTCCCGGTAACCCAGCTCGCGGCGACGTTCGAGACGCCGCGCCTTCCGGGTGAGCAGCGCATCGGCTTCGCCCGGGTCGGCGTACCGCACCTCGTCGTCCTCGTTCCGGACGTTGAGCTGGTCGACGTGTATCACCGCGGAAGTGAGCTGCGCCACCTCGCATCGCTCCGCGACGGCGCCAACGCGAACTTCGTGTCGAAAAGCGTCGATGGGCGCTGGTCGATCCGCACGTATGAACGCGGCGTCGAGGAAGAGACGCTGGCCTGCGGCACCGGCTCCGTCGCCTCAGCGGCGCTGCTGACGGCCTGGGGGCTCGAGCGCGGTCGCGTCGTCCTCACGACCAGGTCAGGCTGCGACCTGATTGCCTCGGTCGCGCACGAGCCGGAGCAGGGAACGCCGATGCTCGCTGGCGAAGGACGTATCGTCTTCAGCGGACACTTGGGCGAACTCTGACCGCTCCGTAACGGGTCGAAGTCGGCCCCGTTCTACGATGTCTCTTGCTCCGACCCACTGTCGCATTTCGCGCAGCGTCTCGAGCCTCGATCTGCCAGGCGCGTTAACTCAGTGGAGCATCGCGACCGCGCGAGCGTCACGAACGGCGCGGACTCAGAAGCGGTGAGAGGGGGCCAGCCCTTGGTTTCCCCGAGTTTTCCACCGATTGAGTTTACATAACACATATTATGCGTAATACTTCGCTCCCAAGAAGACGGGCCGGGAGAGACCCCTCCCGGCCCATCTCACTGTCGTCAGCTTCGCGGCAGTTCGGTCTCTATCACGGCGCGACTAGCGCGCCGCGACGGATGCGCCGAGTTCGCCGACGCGGAGACGCGCCTCACCGTTGAGCGGCGACGATTGATCGTCGGCCATCGACTGCCAGAGCTTCAACGCGTCCTCCTTCTTGCCCGCCAAGGCGAATGACCGGGCGGCGTCTGCCTTGTAGGTCTCGCGTTCGGACGGGAGCTTGGACGCTTCCGACGCCTTCAAGTACTCGGCCGCCGCCTCGGCAGGCTTGCCGGACTGTTCCAGTCCGCCCGCGCGCAACGCGTGGAGCGACGGCTGCAGCGCTCCCGCCGAACCGATCTCGTCGAGGATCTTGAGCCCTTCGGCGACCTTGCCCTGCTGGAAGTTCACCTGCGCCAGGAGCAGGCGCGCCTGCGTTCCCGCCGGCGTCGAGCCGTAGCGCTGTACGAGCTTCTGGAGGTCGGCCGCTGCAAGCGGAAGGTTGCCAGACGCCACGCTGCGCTGTGCGTCACCCAACGCACGAGATGCGCCCGCGGCCTTCGTCGCGTTGGAGCGCGAGAAGACCCAAGTGCCCGCAACGATCGCCGCCACCACGATGGCGCCAATGCCGACCTGGCGCCCATGCGCTTGCAGCCAATCCATCAGGGACTCCGCCGAATCGTCGAGCTGCGGCCGAGCCGCTTCACCTGTTTTGGTCATGTGTTGTCAGGCTTTCCCTGCCCCGTGTGTGTCCTTTTCGGGGACGAAGTTTTGCGTGGTAACGCGCACGTTATGCGGAAGTGTTAACGCACGTCGCATGATGCGCGTTAAAGATGTGTAGCACACCGTCTTGCCGGAAGTGTGGCCTTGTCCCCGCGAGAGTTTTCGCTATCCTTCCCAGCGCCCTCACCCTCAACCACTTACCATGATTAGGCGCAAAGGCATTTCACGAATCGACCAGCCGGAGAAGCACAACCACGGCTGGCTTGTTCAGGTCACTTTCGAAGGCAAAACCCACCGGAAGTGGTTCTCGGACAACAAGCATGGTGGCAAGAAGAAGGCGTTCGCGCAGGCCGTGGTCTGGCGCGACAAGACCGAGAAGGCGCTGGGCAAGCCGCAGACGGGTCGGGTGGTGGTGCGTTCCCGCCGAAACAAGTACGGCGTGACGGGTGTGCAGTGGGACAAGCGGCATCAGGCATTCATCGTCTCCATCAATCCTGAGCCCGGCAAGCAGAAGCGCTTCTACGTCCCTGCCAAGGGTCGCAAGAAGGCCGAGGCGCTGGAAGAGGCGAAGAAGCTCCGCCTCAAGCTGGAGAAGGAGATCTACGCGAAGCGCGGCGCCTAAGGCATCAGACGCTGGAGCAGACAGGGGCCCCGACCGCTTTCACGCGGAGGGGCCCCTTGTCTTGGCGGATGCCGCACGACGCAAGGCGCAACGCACTGCACCGCCGAGGTGCCCCCGACACGATTCGAACGTGCGACCAACGGTTTAGGAAACCGCTGCTCTATCCATCTGAGCTACGGGGGCATGCCCAAGGCGCGCCGTGAATCTACCCGTGCGCCGAGAGACGGTAAAGCCGAGAGCAGGCCCGTCCCCCTCGGCTAGTAGACGATCGCACTCTCCACACGCTGCCCGGGGAGCATCGCGCGCCCGCCCAGGAACGCGAGCTCGATCAGGAAGGTGCTGCCCACCACTTCGCCGCCAAGCTTATGCACGAGTCGCGAGGCCGCGGCCGCCGTCCCGCCGGTGGCGAGCACGTCATCGGTGACGAGAACGCGGGCCCCGCTTCCCAACGCATCGATGTGCACTTCGAGCGCGTCGGTGCCGTACTCGAGCGCATACTCCTCGCGCGTCGTCTCGTACGGCAGCTTGCCCGGCTTGCGCACAGGGATAAGACCGGCGCCGAGCGTCACCGCGACGGGCCCTCCAAACAGGAAGCCGCGGCTCTCGATCGACAGCACATGCGTGATCCCAGCGTCTCGAAACGGTGCCGCCAGCTGCGCGCACGTTGCCGCGAAGAGCTCGGCGTCGCCCAGGAGCGGCGTGATGTCCTTGAACGAGATGCCCGGCTTGGGATAGTCGGGGATCTCGCGAATTGCGCGACGAATGGCCGCGCGGAGCGCGTCCTCGCCTGCGGCGCCTGCCGCGCCAGCCGCGTGAGTCACTTGAGGATCGTGAAGGGGTGAGGAAGTTCGAGCGACGGCTGGGGGACCAGCTTGATCACTTGCTTCACCGTCGCTCCCGGCGGTCCCTGTCGCACCGCATCGAGCAAGGCGCGCACAGACTCCTCGCCTCCGGACGCGGCAATCTCGAGGTTGCCGCTGGACAGGTTGCGCACCCATCCCGACAGCTCGAGTGCTCGTGCCTGTTGTTGAACAAAGTGTCGAAAGCCGATCCCCTGGACTTTCCCGGCGACTTCGATGTGAACGACAGGCACGAGATCCGAGATGCGTTACGGTCGGGCTGAAAGGAGCGAGGAGAGGACGCTCGCCAGCACCGCCTCGGGGCTCGCGCCGGCGTCAGTCGTCGGCACAATCTCGCCTCCCCGCACCCGTCGCGCTACCGCCTCCAGCGTCGCCAGGATGTGCGCCTGCGACTGGGATCGGGCCACGAACGCTCGCAGGTCCACATCGGCCTGGCTTTCCGGGGCGTCATCGTCCCCTTCCCGCTCGAGCGATGGCCCAGCTGCAATCCACGCTCCTGTCGACTGGACCCCAGCGACGACCCCATCGCCCATCAGCGACTCCAGCCCGGGAATCGGCGTGGGCATTGCCACGACCTCCTCCGGAGCGAGCGAGAAGCGATCGAGTTCCGCGTCGAGCAGCGATGACGCGACGGCGGCCGAGCTCTCCGTCGCCGTCACCGTGTCGTTAACCGGGTCGACGGACCACGCAGCCGCTCCCGTGCCCTTCGCCATTTCCGGCGACATCTCGGCGCTTGGTGCCGGCATGAGCACCGACTCCGACTCGCCATCCCATGCTGCGGCCGCGCTGGCAAGTTCAGTTTCGGTGGTCTCCGTTTCGGAAGCCACGGCCTCGATCGACTCTGCCGCCACTGCGTCTGGCGCGACCGACGCCTGGACCTCAGCCAACCCGTCGCTCGCCGCCTCGATCGGTGCGAGCGGCGCTGCCGCGTCGAGGAGGGCGGTCGCGGAGACATCTTCGAAGGCGCCAGCGTCGACGTCTCCCACCTCGACAGGCTCGTCCTGGCCGGCCGACACCGCGGCGACTGCGGATACGATCTCCGATTCGTCGTCCGGAGTCTCGTAGCCTCCGACGTTCAGCGCGGAACATTCGCTTTCGTCGAGCGCGACGTACGCGCCGTCGTCCAGCGCGGCGTACGCGCTGTCGTCAGGCGCGGCGTACGCGCTGTCGTCGAGCGCGGCGTACGCTTCGTCATCGAGCACGAAGTCATTCGCGAACTCCACGGGCCGTTCGTCGACCACTGCCGCTGCGACCTCCGGTAACGCGAGTTCCACCGACGCGGGCTCCGGCGACGAAAGCTCGGGCGACGCGAGCTCGGCGGACGCGAGTTCAGCAGACGCCAGCTCGGCCGACGCGAGTTCGTTCGATTCAACTGCCAGCGACGCGAATTCGGCCTCGTACACCGTCGCGCCCACGTTCGCGTTCTCGATGCCCGCGCCCCGCCACTCGCCCTGTTCAGCGAACCGCCCGGCCGGCGCCGACACCTCTTCGGAATCCTGGCGAGCGTCGATGGCGCGCGACCCATTCACCGCGCCTTCCGCCACGCCTGACTCGAGCGTCGCGAGCTCAGTAGGAGCCAGCGACTCTACGGCCGATTCACTGGCGACTTCGGCGACCTGCTCAACGGCGGCGACGTCGACGATCGGCTCGATCGACGCGGACCATTCCGCCGATTGCGACGCAGGAGCCACTTCCTCGTCGGCGGCGGAGCCGAAAGCGACGGACTCGGCCGCCCACTCGCTCGGGGCCTCCTGACGCTCGGAAAGCGACTCGACGTCGAGCGCCGAAGAGAAGCCGCCTTCGGCGACCGTTGTGGACTCGTCGACCGCCGCGAGGTCCGGCGCGGTAGAGTTCGTCCCCTCGATTTCGAGGGCCGTCTCGACCGAGGTGAGGGCGGTCGCCGCATCGGGCGCGAAGACACGCTCGACTGACGCCTCCGCGGACGCCTCCACGCCTCGCGGCGTGGCCGAGGCGGTCACGGCCTCGTCCGACCCTCCCTCCGGGACGTGGGCGAAGGGGGCGACGGCGATTCGCCGCGCACCGAGCGCCTTGAGCGGCCCCTGCCCCGCCCCACGCGGGTTGCCGCTGAAGGGACGAAGGACGGGACGCCGGGGGGCAGTGCCGCCCTGGTCCTGCGAGACATCAGCCATGTGAGCCGCTCCGATCGACAGTCCGTGACAGTCCGGGATGGGCGGTCGGCCGCGTCTCCTGCTAGGGTGACGACCAGCCGTGCGTGCCCAAGAGCGGGACGAATCGGACGGGTACGATGTCACGCCGCTCGACCCGATCCGCGTGCCGCGTGACCATGGTGAGCATCTGCTCCCCCCGGTCGCCGAGGGGGATCAGGAGCCGCCCGCCGACGGCCAACTGGTCGACGAGGGGCTGGGGGATCCCCGGCGACGCGGCCGAGACGAGGATCGCGTCGTACGGCGCGTACTCGCGCCACCCGATCGTCCCATCGCCCAGCAGGAAGGACACGTTGCGGACGCCGCACTCGCGCAGGACCTGGCGCGCCCCGTCCAGGAGCGGCCCCACGCGCTCGATCGTGAAGACCTGGTCGGCGAGGTGGGAGAGCAGGAACGTCTGGTACCCCGACCCCGTGCCGATCTCGAGGACGCGTTCGGTCCCCTTCAGCTGCAAGAGCTGGAGGTAGCGGGCGTGCACGCTCGGTTGCGAGATCGTCTGCTTGTTGCCGATCGGGATCGACGAGTCCTCGTAGGCGCGGTGGCGAACGCCCGTCGGGACGAAGAGGTGGCGCGGTGTCTCCTCGATCGCGCGCAGGACGGTCGGGTCGGTGATGCCCCCCGCCTGCAGCAGGTCGACGAGACGACGGCGCGCGCCGCGGTACTCCGGGTTTACGGAGCTCGCCACCAGCGCTCCGATGCGTCGAGCATGTCCCGATGCGTGAGGTCCAGGTGCAACGGGGTCACGGACACGAAGCCATCACGAATCGCCTGGAAGTCGGAGTCGTCGCTCCCGGTCCAGGTGATCTCGCCGCCGCCGATCCAGAAGATCTTGCGGCCCCACGGGTCCTTCATCGGCTGGATCGAATTCGAGTAGACCCGCCGACCGAGCCGCGTGAGCTTGATCCCCTTGATCTCGTCGGCGCGCAGCGGTGGCAGGTTCACGTTGAGCAGCGTCCCCTCGGGAAAAGCGGGGAGCGTCGTCAGGTGGCGCAGGAGCGGGACGAGGATCTCGATCTGCTCATCGAGCTTGGCGATGTCGGCGCGCAGGTCGCCGCCCGCGAACGAGAAGGCGAGCGAGGGGATGCCTAACGCCAATCCCTCCATGGCCGCCGACACGGTGCCCGAATAGAGCACGTCCTCGCCCATGTTCTGTCCGTGGTTGATCCCGCTCAGCACAAAGTCGGGACGCTCGTCCATCAGCGCCTCGACGGCGAGCATCACGCAGTCGGTGGGCGTGCCGTCGACTTGGAAGCGGCGGTCGCCGCGCCGAACCGGTCGCAGCGGATGATGGAGGGTGAGGGAGTGCGACGTCGCACTCTGCTCGCGATCGGGGGCCACCACGGTGACCTCGCCGATCTGCTCCGCGGCGCGCACCAGGCAGTCGAGCCCGTGCGCGAGGATGCCATCGTCGTTGGTGCAGAGGAATCGCATGATGTCGCTAACGGTAGCGCGCCACGGGCGTTTGGGCTACCTCGGGAACGATTGCGTGGGCCGTCATCATCCCGCGTATCGCCCGACGCATGACTAGCGTTCGGCCCCGGGAAGCTCCTCGGCATCGACCTTCGGGATCGGCGCCGAGCCGTCGAGGATGGACGCGAGTTGCTCCAGCTCTCGCTGCAGTTCGGCCAGCGTCTCGACGGCGAGCGCCTCGCGCGCCGCGACCTTGACCGCCCCGCCCTTGCGGTGCTCATCGACCTTCTGCCGCGCCCCGTCGATGGTGTACTTCTCGGTGTAGAGCAGGTGCTTCACGAGCTGGATGAGCTCCACCTCGCGCCGCTGGTACACCCGGTTGCCGGAGCGATTCTTCGCCGGATTGAGGAATCGGAACTGGCTTTCCCAGTACCGAAGCACGTGCGGCTTGAGATCGGTGAGCTGGCAGACGTCACCGATGGAAAAGAACTCCTGGACGACCTCATCGCTCATGCATCACGCTCCGGGCGCAGTTCACGCCCCATGAGATCGGCGAGCGCATCGCGCGGCGCCTGCTGTTCGAAGAGGATGCGCGAGATGGCGCGCACGATCGGCATGTCGACACCTTCGCGCTCGGCCAGCGCGCGCGCGCTGTCGGTCGTGGTGATCCCCTCGGCCACACTTTCCGTGGCCGCGAGGACGTCGGCGAGGGCCCGTCCCTGCCCCACCTCCAGCCCCACAGCGCGATTGCGGCTGAGCGCCCCGGTGCAGGTGAGCACGAGGTCCCCCATGCCGGCGAGCCCCGCGAACGTCTCGGGGCGCGCACCTAACGCGACCCCGAGCCTCGTCATTTCAGCCAGTCCGCGGGTGATGAGGGCGGCGCGCGAATTGAGTCCGAGCCCGACCCCCTCGGCGATCCCCGTGGCCACGGCCATCACGTTCTTGAGGGCTCCGCCCACCTCCACGCCCACCACGTCATCGTTGGAATAGACGCGGAAGACCGGCGAGCTGAGGACGCGTTGCACGGCCGCCGCGGCCGCCGGGTCGTCCGACGCGGCAACGACGGCAGTGGGCATCCCGCGCGCCACTTCGAGTGCGAAGCTCGGGCCACTCACGGCGACGACCCCGTGTTGCGGCAGTTCCTGGCGCACCACGTCGGTCATCAGCGCCAGCGTCCCGCGTTCGATCCCCTTGGTGGCGACGACGGCGAGTGCCCCGGGTTCCACCCGGTGTGCCGCGCCACGCACCACGTCGCGCAGGACGTGCGACGGCGCCACGTACAGCACCAGCTGCGCCCCGCCTAACGCCTCGGCCATGTCGGTCGTGGCGTGAATGCGGGCATCGAGCGTCGCGCCGGGGAGGAAGCGCGGGTTGGCGTGCGACAGGTTGAGGTGCGCGGCAACGTCGGCCTCGCGCGCCCACAGGCAGGTCTCATGCCCTCCCTGCGCGAGCAGGTGCGCCAGCGCGCTCCCCCATGCCCCACCCCCGATGACGGCGCAACGCATCAGCGCGCCGCTCCTCCGGGTCGCCCGAGCCGCGACTCCTCGCCACGACGCAGGCGCCCGATGTTGGCGCGGTGGGTCCAGACCACGAAGGCGGCGATGAGCACCGACACGAGACCGAGGGGCGACGATGCCCCTTCACGCACGACCACCGTCGTCGCGAGCGCCGCCGCACCGAGCATCGAGCCTAACGACACGTATCGGGTCGCGGCCACCACGACGACGAACGTGCCGAAGGCGGCGAGAAACGGGACGGGGGCCAGCGCCGCGAAGACCCCCGACGCCGTGGCCACCCCCTTGCCGCCCCCCTTGAACAGCCCCGCGTAGGGGCGCACGTGCCCCACGATCGCCGCGACTCCGAAGGCCACCGGCCACCAGACCCCCGTCACCTGCGCCAGAGAGGGAAAGGCCAGCACCGGGACGGCCCCCTTGAGCGCGTCGAGCAGCAACACGACGATGGCCGCCGCCGCCCCGAGGGTGCGATAGACGTTCGTCGCCCCGAGGTTTCCCGAACCGTGCTGGCGCAGGTCGATGCCGCGCAGCGCACGCCCCGCGAAGTACGCGAACGGTGTCGAACCGAGGAGATACGCAGCCAAGAGTGCGGCGGCAGCAGCCATGTCAGGGCGCGTTCTTTTTCTTCACCTGGACGCGCAGCGGATTCCCCTTGAAGCCCCACGCCTCGCGGAAGCCGTTGTGCAGGTAGCGCACATAGTGCTCTTCCAGCGCATCGGTGTTGTTCCCGAAGACGATGATCGTCGGGGGCGCCGTCTCCACCTGCGTGGCGTAGTGCAGCTTGACCTCGCGCCCCGCGGCCTGTGGCGGTTGACGACGGGCAACCAGCTCCTCGAGCACCGCATTGACCTGCGAGGTCGTGATGCGCTTGTGCCGCTCTTGCTCCACTTCCAGCAGGACGTCGAGGATCCTGGTGACGCGCTGTCCCGTCTTGGCCGACGTGAAGAGGAAGGGGACGTTCGTGAGATACGGCGCCTTCTCGATGCACTTCTTCTGGAACTTGGCGGCGGTCTTGTCGTCCTTCGACACCAGGTCCCACTTGTTGACCACGATGATCATCCCGCGCCCGGCTTCCCACGCCAGCGTGGCGATCTTGAGGTCCTGGTTGTGCAACTCCTCGGTCGCATCGATCAGGAGACAGCAGATGTCGGCCCGGTCGATCGCGCGACGCGTGCGCAGCGCCGAGTAGAACTCGACGCCGTCGTCCACGCGCGACTGGCGGCGCAAGCCCGCCGTGTCGATGAAGACGATGTCGCGCTCGTGATAGCGCATCGGCGAGTCGATCGCGTCGCGCGTCGTCCCGGCCACATCGGAGACGACGAGACGTTCCTCGCCCAGCAGGCGGTTCACGAACGACGACTTCCCGACGTTGGGACGCCCGACAACCGCGATCTTGAGCGACGTGTCGTCTTCGGCCGGGACCTCGGGGATGTTGGCCACGACGATGTCGAGCATGTCGCCCGACTGCTTGCCGCTGACGGCAGAGACCGGGATCGGGTCGCCGGCGCCCAGCTCATAGAACTCGTAATAGTCCGTGGCCGACGGGTTGTCCGCCTTGTTGGCGATCACGAGGAACGGCTTGCCCGACGTGCGCAGGAGGTCGGCGATGCGATGGTCGACCGGGTGCATCCCGTTCTTGGCATCGACGACGAAGAGGAGCAGGTCGGCCTCGTCGATCGCCTGTTGCACCTGACGACGGATCTCGAGGTCCATCGCGGCGCGCGGGTCGTCGGTGATCCCCCCCGTATCCACGAGCCAGAACGCCGAGCCCGCCCATTCGGCGCGCCCGAAATGGCGGTCGCGCGTGGTCCCCGCTTCTTCGCTGACGATCGCCGTGTTGCGCCCGACGATGCGGTTGAACAGCGCCGACTTCCCCACGTTCGGGCGGCCGACGAGTGCGACGACGGGAAGACTCACGTGGCCCCCGCGATGTCGGAGGGAGCGCCCTGACCTTCGAATTGCAGCACGTCGATGAAGTCGTAGGATGGATAGACGGGCATTGGCAATGCCTCGCGGACGGCGACGAATGTCTGGTCGTCCAGGAAGATCCCGTCTTCGTTGATCGACTCGGCCGGTACGAGCGCCAGGTCGAGGTCGTGCCGGTCGCGCAGCGCCGTAAGGATGTCGGCCCCCACGAGGAGGCCAGCGGTCGTCGTTGTCGGACCGAACAGCGAGTTGACCGTCGGGAGCATCTCGAAGGTCGCCCCCGTCGCCTCAGCGAGTCGCGCGAGCAGGGGCGGCATGATCTCGCGCATCGCCAGCCCGGTCACGATGCCGATACGCTTCCCGTCGAGCCTCGGGAGCGCCGCGAGACCGTCCGCGACGCGGGAACGCAGGGCCGTCACCGAACCGACACCGTTCTCGATCTGCGGAAAGTCGCCGTAGTGGGCGGCATCCGGGAGTTCACGTCCGGCCAGCAAGTACAGCTCGTCGGAACCATAGACCCAGTTCGCGCCGCGCGCCTCGCGCGCCCGGGCAGCCCATCGCTCCACGGTCTCGAGCAGGCGCAGCGCGTTCTCGCGACTCATCGACTCGCCGGAATACAGATGCGAGAACTGCGTCAGGCCGACAGGAACCAGGGCCACCGAAAGACAGGCGTCGCCAAAGGCCCACAGGTCCGCCAGCGATTCTTCCAGCACTGCGCCGTCATTGAGCCCCGGCACGACGACCATCTGGCCGTGGAACTGGATCCCGCCCTCGACCAACCGCGTGAGCTGCGCGAGGATGTTGGGAACGCGTGGGTTGTTGAGGAGCTTCTTGCGCGCCTCCCACGGCGTCGCATGCACGGACACATAGAGCGGCGAGAGCCGATACTCGATGATCCGCTGGAAGTCGCGCTCCTTGAGGTTCGAAAGCGTCGCGAAGTTGCCGTATGCGAACGAGAGACGGTAATCGTCGTCGCGGATGTACAGCGGCTTTCGCAGCCCCTTGGGGAGCCCTTCGATGAAGCAGAACTCGCACCGGTTGGCGCAACGGCGCACCGTGGGCGGTTCGAGTTCGACGCCGAGCGCTTCGCCTTCGGGGCGCTCGATCTCGTACACGATCTCCTCGCCCGACGGGAGCCGCACCGCGATCTCCAACTCGTCGTCCGCCGTCATGAACTCCCAATCGAGAAAGTCCTCGATCTCGCGCCCGTTCACGGAGACGATCTCCGTGCCGGCCACGATCTCGAGTTCCTGGGCGATGCTGTCGGGAGCCACGCGTGCGACGCGAACCATGCCTGACGACGGAGCCTGACGAAGAGCGGGTGGAGAGACGAACGGGGGAAGCGCGCGCGGGCGCGATCTTCCCCCGAAAAGCAAGGTCCGACCCTCGGGCCGGACCTCAAGGAACTTAGCAGTTCGTCTGGCCGATATCAATGCAGCACATACACTTTCACGCCTGAGCCTCGCCGACAATCGAAGCTCCCGCATCGCAGAAACAGAGCGGCGGCGGCCCCCACCGGGGTGCCGCCGCCACCTGCAAATCCGTCACGCGAGCACGTCGTCGACCCGGCTGCGGGCCGCGTGTCGCATCAGCTACCGAATGGCGCGTAGCGGTAGGCGACCACCCCCGCCCCTTCGACCTCCACGCGGAACGCCTTCGATTTCTTCCCCGCGACCGCACCCACCGCCGCCTCCTTGGCAGTGACGACATTCCCCGCCGCATCGAGGAACTCGAACTTCACGGTGTAGCTCTTCTCGGCGTCGGTGAGGTTCTCGATCGAACCGCCGAGGGTGTGCTTGTTCCCGTCGTGCGACCAGAGGTTGACCGTGAGCTTGACCGGGGCCTCGGTGAAGCGCTTGAAGTACTTCATGAGCGAGTCGTTCGCCGCCTTGTACTGGTTCTCCAGTTCCGTGGCCGCCTGACGATCGGCCGCCGTCGCCGGGGTCTTCTTGGCCTTGGCCGCGGCGTTGAAATCGGTCGTCTTCTTCTTGACCACCGACGCCTGGTTCTGGAAGTAGAGCGCCCAGAGCTGGTAGTTCTCGGGGTTCTCCGGGTCCACGACGAGGAGGCGGCTCAGGATGGCCGGTACCTCGTTCCACTTCTCGAGCTTCTGCAGCGTCACCGAGAGGTTGAACAGGCCGTCGCGCGAGGCGACGTTCTTCTTGAGCCCGGCGCCGAAGAGTGCGGCCGCATCGGCCGCGCGATCGGCTCGAGCGGCGTTCACGCCGGCTTCGAAGAGCGCGCCGTCGGAGAACTTGTCGGGGTTGGCGACCATGTCGCCAAAGACCTTGTCGGCCGCCGCGGTGTTACCG
Source organism: Gemmatimonadota bacterium (assembly GCA_016719105.1). NCBI lineage: Bacteria > Pseudomonadati > Gemmatimonadota > Gemmatimonadota bacterium. Next base: position 801,431 of record JADKAQ010000001.1, read on the forward strand.
GACGCGATCTGCGCGCGCGCCAGCGCCCCCTGCGCCTTCGGGTCCCCGGGGAACTCGACCAGGAAGGCCTCGAGGTACGTCGTGGCGTCGGTGAACTTCGCCTTCTTGGCGTCGCCGTCGAGGGTCTCGGCCTGCGCCATCACGAGCTGCGCGACGTTCATCATGACGTTCTTGCGCTCGTCGACCTGCGAGGTGTCGCCCTTCATGAGCTCGGCCATCTTCTTGAACGACCCGACGGCGGCGTCGATGGAGTCCTTGGACTGCTGGACGTTGCCGAGGATGTTGTAGCCGATGTAGGCCAGCTTGTAGCCGTCGTAGACCGACAGGCCGCGCTTCACGAGGGCGCCGGCCGAGTCCATCTGCTGCTGGTTGTACAGGTTGACCGCGGCGTTCACGAGCGGGGCGTACAGGCGGCGGCGCCATTCCTCGGTGTCGTCCTTGCAGGCTGCGTTCGAGGCCTCGACCGTGTCGAACGCCTCGTCGGCGGCGGCCACGAGGTCGAGGGTGCCCTCCGGTTCGGTGGTGAAGCCAAGGGCCGAACGCTTCACGAAAAGCGAGCTGTCGCGTCCCTGGCTCATCGCCAGCTCGGCGTACAGCCCATACGCGCGCCCCAGGACGAAGGCGCGACCGACCGCGTTGGCGGCGACGATCTTCTCCTGGTCCTTCGTGAGCAGCGCCACCGCCTGGCCGACGCTCTTGAGCTTGTCCTCAGGCTTGCCGATCGGCAGCGCCGCCTTGGCAAGCGCGTTGGCGGCATCCTTCACTTGGTTCGGCTTCTTCTCGTCGACTTCGCACTTGGCCTGCGCCATGGCAGGAACCGGGTGCAGCGCGAGGGCGAGTGAGACAGCAACCGAGAAGCGAGACAGGGTCATTCTTTCTCTCCTTGCATGGTGAGGCGCGGCAGGCGCGCCGGCGTGAATCCTACCCATTCTCAGCGGTCGCGTTCCGCCGCGGCGAGCGCGAGCGACGAGACGTCGCCCAGTGCCCGCCCCGTGGCGTCGGCCACCGCGCGTACGTCGTCGAACTCCGGCTTGGATCGCTGGGTCCCGTTAGGCAGGGTTGCCACCTTGATCCGCACGGTATGCCCCAGCACCTCGACCACCCGCGTCGCGCGCGGCAGCACGCGCCGTTCCACCATCGAGCGCCGCACGCCTAACGTCGACGTGTGGAGGAAGAGCAGGTCCTCGAGGCGCGGGGCGTCGCCCTCCCCTGCGAGGACCTCGAGCCGTTGTCCCGCGCGTCCCTTCTTCATGAGCGTCCCCGTGACCACCACGTCGAGCGCCCCGCCTTCCCGCAGCATGTCCGCGCACGCCGCCACGTGCTCCGGCGACATGTCGTCGATGTCGGTCGCGAGGAGGACGAGCCGTTCCGTCCGGCCGTCCGCCAGCGTCGCATCGTCCGCCAAGGTCACGCGCAACGCATTCACGCGCCCCAGCAGGTCCTTCGTCCCGGCGCCATAGCCGCTGCACCGCGGGATGTAGCGCACGGGCGGCCGCCCGGACGAGAGGACCTTCACCAGCACGGCCCCCGTCGGCGTGACCAGCTCTCCGGCCCCGTCCGGCCCCGGGCGCACCGTGTGCCCCTCGAGCAGGCGCAGCGTGGCAGGGGCCGGCACGGGGAGCACACCATGCGCAGCCTTCACAAAGCCGTCTCCGAGCGAAATCGTCCCACAACAAACGCGGGAGACCCCCAGTTCGCTCAAGCCCCAGATCGCGCCGATCACGTCGAGGATCGCGTCGACGGCCCCCACCTCGTGCAAGTGGACCTCGTCCATCGCCACGCCGTGAATCCGCCCCTCCTCCGAGGCGAGGGCGGTGAACGCCTGGTCGGCGAGGGCGCGCACGCTCGGCGGGACCGGTGCCGCGGCCAGCAGGGCACGCACCTCACCGATGTGTCGGCCGTGTGGTTGCTCGGGGATGTCGAAATCGACCTTCTTGCAGGCGATCATGCCGCGCTGCACATCGGCGATGCGCACCCCGACCCCATCGAGGCCGAGCCGATCGGGGAGCGCACGAAGCCACGCCGGGTCGAGCCCGACGTGGACGAGTGCCCCCAGCATCATGTCGCCAGCGATGCCGCTGAACGGTTCGAGAATCGCGATCGTCACGGCGAAAAAATACACTCCCGGCGGTCGCTACGCCCGGTAGCTCGCCCCGCTCCCGGTGTTGTAGACGACCACTTCGCTGTCGGCGGACAGGCGCCCGAGGCGCACGAGCTTGGCCGTCACGAAGAGGGCGGCCCCACCCTCGGGCGCGGCATCGATGCCGGTGGTGTGCGCGAGGCGTGCGGTGAAGTCGCGAATCTCGTCTTCTGTGGCGCTCTCGGCGTCGCCGCCGCTCTCGCGTAGCGTCTTGAGGACGAGTCGGTCGCCCAGCGGCCCCGGCACGCGAAGCCCGCTGGCGTAGGTCCACGGATTCTCCCAGGGAGTGGCGCGATCGGCCCCCTCGGTCAGCGCCCGGACCAGCGGCGCGCACCCGGCGGCCTGCGCCACGATCATCTGCGGCAGGCGCGCGTTGGAGTCGAGCCACCCCCAGCGCCGCATCTCGTGGAAGGCCTTCCACATCCCGATGACGCCTTCCCCCCCGCCGGTCGGATAGACAATGGCGTCGGGAAGTCGCCACCCCAACTGTTCGGCCAGTTCCAACCCGAGGGTCTTGTTCCCCTCCGCCCGATAGGGCTCGCGAAGCGTCGCCACGTTGAAGAAGCCGGTCTCCTTGGCGTACTCCACGCTCAACCGGCCGCAGTCGCCGATGTGCCCGTCGATGGTGACCAGGTCGACGCCCATGGCCCGGATGATGTCCAGGATGGGGCGCGGGGTGGTGGCCGGCGCGTAGATGCGTGCCTGCATCCCGGCCGCGGCCGCGTAGGCCGCGAGCGCCGCCCCCGCGTTCCCCGCGGTCGGCACCACGAGCCCGGGGACGCCGCGCGCCTTGGCCCGCGTGACGGCCGCGCTGAGCCCGCGCGCCTTGAACGACGCCGTGGGATTCACCCCCTCGTCCTTGATCCAGAGGCGTCGCACCCCGATGAGGCGGGCGAGGGCTGGAAACTCGGTGAGCGGCGTGAGCCCCTCGCCTAACGATACCGGCGTCTCGCCGTCGACGAGCGGGAGCGCCGGGGCGTAGCGCCACATGTCCCAGCGCGGCAGGAGCGCGTCACGCGACGGCGCCGCGCCATCGAAGATGGCGAGGAAGGGCTGGCCGCACGATGGGCAGAGCCCCACCGGGGCGTGCTGCGACTCGGGGTGGCCGCAGGCGGAACAGGCGAGAGTCCAGTTTGGCATCGTGCGGGAGGTGGAGTGCGGGGAACGAGAGGAGGTGGGCAGCGGCGCCGGAACGGGAGGCGTGGGGAGCGGGAACCGTTGTTCAGGACGAGGGTGCGGACGTCGATGACGGCGGGACGACGTCCGGCGGCGGCAACGCGGGGAGGAGCGGTCCAGGCTGCGCCTCGTCGGCGACGTCGTCACGCGCGGCACCGAATCGGGCCTCGACGTCGGGGACCGTGGGGGTATTGCCCGCTTCCTCGGGCGTGTGACGGTCGACTTCGGCGATCGGCGCGGCCAACGCGTCCCCGGCCGGTGTCTCCGTCGGGTGCAACGCCTGCAGGAGGCGCGCCGCCGACACGTGCGAGAATCCGGGCACCGCGGCGATCTGCTCGGCGCTCGCTTCCTTCACGCCTTGCAGCGAGCCGAAGACCTTGAGGAGCGCGCGTCGCTTGCTGGGGCCGATGCCCGGAATGCGCAGCAACTCGGAGGTGAGCGTGCGCGCCGAGCGCCGCGCCCGGTTGAAGGTCACCGCGAAGCGATGGGCCTCGTCGCGCGCCTGCTGCAACGTGCGCAACGCCGGCGAGCGCCTCGACAGCCGCACCGACTCGCGACGTCCCAGCACGAAGATCTCCTCCTCCTTCTTCGCCAGCGAGATCAGCGGGACCTCGCCGAGCCCAAGCACCGACAGCGCCTCGTGTGCCGCATGCAGCTGTCCCTTGCCGCCGTCGATGCAGATGAGGTCGGGAAGCCCCTTCTGCTCCTCGAGGCGCCGGCCGAAGTACCGCCCGACGACCTCGCGCATCGAGGCAAAGTCGTCGGTCCCCTCCACCGTCTTCACCTTGAACTTCCGGTACTCGGCGCGCTTCGGGCGCCCGTTCTCGAACCAGACGCACGAGCCGACGGTGTCGGTCCCCTGCGCCGTGGAGATGTCGAAGCAGACGAAGCTGCGCGGGAGCTTCTGCAATCCCAGCTCGCGCTGCAAGTCGTACACCGGGCTGGCGGCGCGCTCCTCGGCCTCGAGCGAGGCGAGCTTGAACTCCTCCAGCAGGTGGCGCGCATTCTGGTCCGCCAGCTGCACCAACTCGCGACGCGGACCACGCTGCGGCACGACGACACGCGTATGCGGGAGCGATTCCTCGAGCAGCACCCGATCCTCGAAGTCCATGGGCACGAGAAGCTCGTCGGCGCGCTCGTTCGACGACACGTAGGTGCGTGCCAGGTACGCCGACAGGATGGTCGCGTCGTCCTCGCCCTCGAGGTTCTCGAGGAAACGCTGGTCGCGCGCGAGGAGCTTCCCGCCTCGCACGCGCAGGATCGTCACGCAGGCGTCGTCACCGTCGCGCGCGTATCCCACCACGTCGCGGTCGCCTCCTTCGACCTGCACGACCACGGTAGGCTCCTCGAGCGTCTCGAGCTTCACGAGGGCATCCCGCAGTTCGGCCGCCTGCTCGAAGTTGAGCGCGGCCGACGCCTCCTGCATGCGCTCGCGCACGCGCTTCATCACCTCGGCCGTCCGCCCATCGAGGAAGAGGACCACCTCGTCGATCATCGCGCGGTAGTCGGCTTCGCTCTGGTAGCGTACGCACGGCGCCTTGCACTTGCCGATGTGGTAGTCGAGGCACGGTCGGTCGGGCACCTCGTCCAGCAGCGCATAGTGACACGATCGCACCGTGAAGATGCGCTTGACCACGTTCAGCGCCCGGCGCATCGCGCCAACATCCGTGTAGGGGCCGAAATAGCGTCCGCCGTCGCTCACCAGGCGCCGCGTGACGTACACGCGAGGAAACGACTCCTGCAGCGTGACCTTGATGTAGGGGTACGACTTGTCGTCGCGCAGCGCGATGTTGAAACGCGGGCGATACTCCTTGATCAGGTTTGCCTCGAGGACCAGCGCATGCGCCTCCGACGGCACGACGATCGTATCGAGCGTCGCGATGAGCCGCACGAGATGTTGTGTCTTGACCGAGGCGTAGTGATCGCTCGTGAAGTAGCTGCGCACGCGCGAGCGCAGCCGCTTCGCCTTTCCCACGTACAGCACCGTCCCCTCGGCGTCCTTCCAGAGGTACACCCCCGGCGACTCGGGGAGATGCGGCAGCTTGGCGGCAACGGCCGCGGGCGTCTCGAGCATGGAAGAAAGCTACTCGCGACGGGCGCGCATCAGCGGCGCAGCAGTCGGCTCAGGCGCCCGGCGATTGCCCGGGCCTGCGGGATCCCAGCGGCGAGCGCCGCGCCACCATACGCGATGGAGTACGTCCCCAGCACGAGCACGCTCATGAGCAGCGGGCGCGTGTCGCGCAGCAGTTCGCGCACTCCCCACCCCGCCCCCACCGCGAGAATGGCGCATCCCCACAGCGTCAGCAGTGCCCGTCGCGGGATGAAGACCTCGCCGATACGCATGCCGACCGCGCGGCGCAGCAGCGCAAACTCGATCCACGCCGCACATCCTGCCGATGCCGTCAGCCCCGCCACCGCCCATCGCGGATCGATGCCGAGCACCCCGGGGAGCCAGAGCGACGCCGCCACACCGAGCGCCGTCGTGAGCCCAACGCGCACCATCGCGAAGCGGAGCGGCGTCCGCGTGTCTCGCAGGGCGTACAGCGCCGACGCGTAGAGTCGCCCCAGGGTGGACGCGAGCAGCCCGACGGCTGAGCCGGCGAGCACGCCCCACACCCACTGCGATTGCTCCGGACCGAACTCACCACCCTCATACACGACGCGCGCCAACAGGTCGCCGAAGCCGAGGAAGGCGACCGCCGACGGGACGATGAAGAAGGCGATGCGTCGCAAGCCGAGGGCGAGTCGCTCGCGCAGCTGTTCGGCGATCTCCGCCGTCTCGCCGGTCACACTCGACATCGCGGGCAGCTCGGCCGCCGAGATCGACATGCCGAACAGCGACACCGGCAGCATGTACAGGAGCTGCACGTTGTTGAGGATCGTCGCCGCCCCGGCCACGAGGAACGACGCAATGAACGAATCGATGTACGCACTCAGCTGGGTCACGCCGCGTCCGACGAAGACGGGGCCGAAGTTGCGCAGCACCGTGCGCACGTGCGGCGACTGCGTGCTCACCGTCACGCGCCACGCACCCAGCACCTTGTGCACGTTGCGCCACTGCACCAGCAGCTGCAACGCGCTGCCGGCCACGCTCCCCCACGCCAGCACCGCGGCAAGGCGCGGCAGTGTCACCGATCCCCCCCACCCAATGAGCGCCGCGATCATGCACGCATTCCACAGCACGGGGGCGGCGTACGAGAGGAAGAACTTCCCGTGGCTGTTGAGCACCCCCAGGCACCACGCCGCCAGGACGAGGAGCCCTGCGCCGGGAAAGAGGATGCGGACCAGCTGCACGGTGAGCTCGCGCTTGGCACCCTCGAACCCCGGCGCGATCACGTGGACGAGCACCGGCGCAGCGAGCACCCCCACCAGCACGACGATCGCCGAGAAGAAGGCGAGGACTCCGAGCACCGCGCCCGCCACTTCCTGGCGCCCGACGTCGTCGCCGCGGGCCCGTAGTTGCGAGTACACCGGAATGAAGGACGCCGAGAGCACCCCTTCCCCAAAGAGATTCTGCAGGATGTTGGGGATGCGGAACGCCTGCGTGAAGGCGTCCGACTCGTCGCCGGCGCCAAAGTAGTACGAGAAGACGCGCTGCCTGACGAGTCCGACCAACCGGCTGAGGAGGATGCCGGCCGCCACCAACGCCGCCGGTCGGCGACTGGTGGCGGCGTCGCGGGCCGCCGGTGTGCTGGCGGGGGTCATCCCCTGCGACAGGCTCACGCCGCGTCGACCGGGATCGTCCGGCCGTGGACCAGTGCCTCGGCGTGCCGTCGTGCGGCGATCCGCATCGCGTCCAGCACCCGCAGGCCGTGTCGGGCAAGGATCGGGATGAGGTTCAGCGCGCGCTCCTGCTTCGTCCCGCCGGGATAGAGCGCGCCGCGCAGTGTGGCCACGTCGCGCCGCATGTCGACGTCGCGACGCTTGAGCGCGGCCACCAACCGACGCTCCAGTCGCTCGGCGCGCCACGTCATCTGCCGTCGCATGCCATCGACGACGGCGCGTGGCAGCAGTGCGTCCTCGCCGTGCAGCACGTCGGCCAGCGCCGCCGCCTCGCGCTCGATCCCCTCGCGCATCGATTCCAGCGCGCGCAGGACCGGTTCGGGCGCCGACCGTCGCGCCAGGCGACCCTCCACCGCATCGGCATCGGAGAGCTCCTCGCGGGTCACCTCGCGTGTGGCCAACAGTGTGCCCACGTGGGGCTCGACGATTGTGCACGACCAGCGCGGCACGACCAGCGGCACTGCCACGCCTAACGCCTGCGCCACCGCGCCGACCTGCGCGAAGTAGGCGATCTCGCCAGGGCCGGCGACGTAGGCGACCGTCGGGAGGATCGCGCGCTCGACGACCGGGCGCAGGAGCACGTTGGGCGAGAGGCGTTCCGACGCGTCCCCGGCGACTTGGCTCGCCAGCCGCAACGGCACCCGGACCTTGCGTCCCTCCTCGCGCCCGAACACGAGCGACAGCCCCGCCACGTCCGCCACCTGCGGCTCGATACCGGCGGCACGCAGCTCCGCGCTTCGCGCCAGGAGCGCCGACTCGACCTCGCTGCCATGCGTGAGCGCCCGTTCCAGCCAGGGACGCTCCGCGGCCAGCAGCGCCGGATGCGACGCGTCCAGCACGGCGATCCCGAGCGGCTGCAACAGGACGCGCAGCAACGTGAGGTACGCCCCGCCCACCGTTTGTCCGGGATGGTAGGCCAGGCGCACCGCGTCGAGCACGCCCGGGTCCACGGCCGACCCGGCCGACTCGGCCAGCCGCTCCAGGGCCCCGGAGACGTCGCCCAGCGGATGCTCGTGCATGGGGAGCCCGTCCAGCGCCGGCCCCGGCATCGACAGCCGCAACCCTCCGCCGGGCCCCGCCACCCAGGTGTCGCGGGCCTCGGCAAAGTCCGCGTCATCCGTGGCGGCCCAGAACACCGGTGCGGTCGGTACGCCCGTCACCCGCTCGATCGCGTCGGCGAGTTCGAGGGCGGCCAGCGCCTTGGACCAGGTGTAGACGGGCCCCCCGAAAAGCCCTGGCTGCTGCCCCGTCGTCACGACGACCCCGCCGGCAGCGGCGACGCGTTCGAGACGGTCGCGCGCCGCGCCGCTCGCGCCAAAGGCCAGGGAGAGGCGCGAGGACCAGTCGGGCGCCACCGATCGTCGCACCTCGTCGGCGCGCGCACGCCACCCCTCAGGGGAGGCGGGGCGCGCCGGGTACCAGTGCGTGGGGGCATCGCCCGCGATCAGTTGACGGGCCAGCGGCCCACCCCCGAGCCCCTCCGTGATGATGCGCGGGAGTGTCATGCCGCTACCGCCCCCGATCGGGAGCCGATCCGGCGCGCTTCAATGCCCGGTCGTGAGCCACGCTCGGGGTCCACTCCCCGCATCGGCTGCGGGGGACGGCAACATCGGCTGTCGGGTGCGAGGGGCATGAGGCAAGTCGGCAGGGCGTCCTGACGTGCGAGGGACGGCTGCCGTCTCCTCGACCACGTGACCGCGGCGAAATCTCGCGTGGTGGCTGGGGATTTGGCGAGGCCGGGAGGACGGAAAAGATCGCCCCAGTTCGGGGGGCCGTCGACGCCGGCTAGGCCTTGTGGTACGGCTCCCGCCTAACGATCGTCCCCGCGCGATACAGCTGCTCGACCAGCACCAGGCGCGCCAGCTCGTGCGGCAGGGTGAATGGGGCCAGCGTGATACGGCGAGCCGCCGCCTCCCGAACCGCCGGGGCCAGTCCGTAGGCGCCACCGATGACGAACGAGACGTCGCGCCCCCCCTCCCGTAGCCGTTGGAGCCATTCGGAGAAGGCGGTCGAGCTGAGGGAGTCGCCGCGCTCGTCGCACGCGATCAGCACCGAGTCTGCAGCCCGTTCCAGGAGACGCTCGCCCTCGCGCCGCATCGCCACCGCGGCATCGCGCCCATGCTCTTCCTTCACCTCGACGATTTCGAGCGGCCAGTACCGGATGGCCCGCGTCTCGTACGAGGCAATCATCTCGGCCAGTGCCGGCTCGCGCACGCGCCCCACCACCACGAGGCGCATCCTCATGCGAGCGACAACGGGCGGCGAGGCCAATGGCCGCGCCGCCCGCTCACGTTCAATTCGCTGGCGCCGTGCCGACGCGCCACGCCCTTACGCGTAGATGCCGCGGAGGCGATGCACCGTGGCGACGCGCGAAATCGACAGCATGTAGGCCGCCGTGCGCATGTTCACCTTGTGCTGCTTGGACAGCTCGAGCACGTCGCGGAACGACTTCACCATCAGGTCGCGCAGTCGATCGTTCACCACGTCCTCGCTCCAGAAGTACCCGCCGCGGTCCTGCACCCACTCGAAGTACGAGACCGTGACGCCACCGGCGTTGGCGAGGATGTCGGGAATCACGAAGATCCCCTTCTCGTCGAGGATGGCATCGGCGGCGGCGGTGGTCGGACCGTTCGCCCCTTCGCAGATGATCTTGGCGCGGATCTTGGACGCGACCTTGGTCGTGATGACGTTCTCCAGCGCCGCCGGCACCAGGACGTCCACGTCCAGCGTCAGCAATTCCTCGTTGGAGATGATGTCGCCCTTCGTGTACCCCTCCAGCACCTTGTTCTTCTTCACGTAGGCGATGGCGTCGTCGACGTCGAAGCCGGCGGCGTTGTAGTACGCCCCGCTGCGGTCCCCGATCGCGACGACCTTGCACCCTTCGCGCGCCAGCAGCTGCGCGGTGACAGACCCCACGTTGCCGAAGCCCTGCACGGCGACGGTTGTCCCCTTGACGCTCATCCCCAAGTGGGCCAGGGCCTCCTTCGTGACGAACATGCAGCCGCGCCCCGTCGCCTCGCGGCGTCCGAGCGAGCCGCCCATCTCGATCGGCTTTCCGGTCACCACCGCCGTCACCGTGTGGCGCATCTGCATGGAGTAGGTATCCATGATCCACGCCATCACGCGCTCGTTGGTGTTGACGTCGGGGGCCGGCACGTCCGAGTCGGGGCCGAGCAACTGCATGATCCCCGAGGTGTAACGACGCGTCAGGCGCTCCAGCTCTCCGGCGCTCATCTTGAGCGGATCACAGATCACGCCGCCCTTGGCACCACCGAAGGGCACGTTCACCACGGCGCACTTCCAGGTCATCCAGGCGGCGAGCGCGGTCACCTCGTCCAGCGTGACCTGCGTGTCGAAACGAATGCCCCCCTTCGCCGGTCCGCGCGACGTATTGTAGAGGACGCGAATCCCTCGAACACCTCGATCTCACCGTTGTCCATCATGACGGGGCACGACACGATCAACTGCTTTTCCGGCTTGCGCAGCACCTTGTAGAGCCCGGGCTCCAGGTCGAGCAGTTCGGCCGCGCGATCGAAGCGCGACATCATCGCTTCGAAAGGGTTTTCTTCGTTGAGGAAACGATCTTTGTCCGGCTGGACGATTGCGTTCGTCGGGAGGCGGAGATCGGTTGGCATGTGGTAGTTCAGTGGACCGGCCTGATGCCGGTGGTTAGCGGATGGTGGGGGCGTGCGAACGAGCGTCGAGCACCTGGCGAATCGCCGCGTCATACGCCGGCTCGCCCGATTCGAGGGTCAAGCGCTGCGAAACATACCACAGGGGCACGGAGGCGCGAGGCCACATCGCCCCGAGCTTGACCGCGTCCTTCAGCGTACAGACGACACAGCCACCGTGCGGGGCACGTCGCAGGATTTCGGTGACCTCGGACGCCGAAAACCGGTGGTGATCTGGAAACGATACCAGCTCCACGTCGGCCCCCTCCCGTTCCAGCTGACGTCCGAAGGCACCCGGCGCGCCGATCCCCGTGACCGCCAGGACCGATTCGCCCCGCAGCGTCGACAACGCCCGAGTTTCCCCGTCCCCTCCAACTCGCCGCAACACGTCGAGCTGAAAGGCGACCGTTGCCGTGGGCGCCGTCGTCAGGCGCGCCACCGCATCGCGAACCCCCAGCGCCTCCTCGGCCGACGCCGTCTTGCGCGTCACGAGAACCAACGTCGCGCGACCCAGGGAAGCCGGCGGCTCACGGTACCGCCCCGCAGGGAGCAGCCGATGCGGGGGGCGCCACTGCTCTGCGGCCACGAGGACGACGTCGACCTCGCGTCGAGCCCAGCGGTGCTGGAAGGCGTCGTCGAGTACCACGACATCGCAGCCGCGCGAGCGCGCCTCCGCGCTGGCGGCCACACGATCGGGACTCGTTAGGACCGGCACATCCGGATTGAGGATGGCGTGCACCGCGGGCTCGTCGTCACCGTAGCCGCGCAGGATCAGCGCCGGTCGCCCTCCCCCCGCCACGAGCCGCCGCGCGATGTCCGCGGCGACCGGCGTCTTCCCCGTCCCCCCGACCGAGAGGTTCCCCACCGAGATCGCCGGCAGCGCGGTGGGACGACTCCGCAGGAACCCGGCATCGAACAGGGCGTTGCGCCCGGCGACCCCGACGCCGTACAGCCAGCCGAGCGGGGCGAGCAACGCGCGTGCACCGCGCGCCGCCAGTTCCTCCCCCTCCCACACGGCGGCCGGGTCCATTCGTTAGGTCTCGTCGGGCTGGCAGACCGACATCAGGAGCGACGTGAACCGGGGGACCTCGCCCTCCGCCTCTCGCGTGGAGGTCGCATGCACCGGGGTGGCCACGGTGGTCGTGACCGTCACCCGCGCGAACGGCTTCGGGAGGACGAACCGATCCCACGAGCGAAAGCGCCACGCCCGGTCGACGTCGACCCCGAAGGCGATCACCGGCGCCCCGGCCCGCATCGCTGCCACTAGCGCGCCCGGGGCGAAGGCCCGACGCGGGCCGCGCGGACCGTCAGGGGTCACCGCCACCTCATGCCCGGCCTCGAGCTCGCGCACCAGCTCGAGGAGCGCGCGCGCCCCGCCGCGGCTCGACGACCCGCGCACGAGGCGAAAGCCGATGGTGGCGCAGAAGCGCGCGATGATCTCGCCGTCGGCGTGGCTGCTGATCAGCGCGGTGATTCCCTGCCCTCGAAAGGCCCACAGCGCAGGCAACAGCTCCCCGTGCCAGACCACGAACACCGCACCGCGTTTCGCGGCGCGGACCTCCCGAAGCCCCTCTCCCCCGCGGGTCGTCACCCGCCAGGTCATCGCCAGCAAGCGAATCAGCCCCCCACCGACGGTCGCGGCGACCGCGACCCGCAGCCGCCGCCGCCAGCCCTCGGGGCGCCCGTCGCTCACCGCACCAGCTCCGCCGCCATTTGTGCCACGCGCTCCGCGGCCCCGGGCGTCCCCAGCATGGCGCGCACCTCGCCTAACGCCCGCTGCTGCTCCGCGCGCACCGGGCTCCCGTCCTCCAGGAGGTCCCCCAGGGTCTCGACGATCCGCGCCGGGACCAGGTCATCCTGCACGAACTCCCTGGCGACCTCGCGCCCGGCCACGACATTCACCAGCCCGATGAACGGGATCTTGACCAGGCGACGAGCGATCGCGTGGGTCCAACCGCTCGTGCGATAGGCCACCACCAGCGGGCATCCCGCCACCGCCGCCTCCAGCGTCGTCGTCCCGCTCTTGCATAACGCGGCGTCGGCGGCGCGCAGCACCGCGAACGACGCGCCGTGCACCTGACGATACGGACAGCGCGCCGGGTCGAGTGTCACCGTCGGCGCCGCACTCACCACGACCTCCAGCCCGGGATACCGCGCCTCGAGAAGGCGCGCCGTCGCTACGAAGTCGTCGAGATGGCGTGCGATCTCCTGCGCACGGCTCCCGGGGAACAGCGCCAGCACGCGTCGCGATTCGGCAATCCCGAGTTGGCGGCGGGCCTCCGCCTGCGTCGGAAGTGCCAGCGCCCGGTCCAGCAACGGATGCCCGACGAAGGTCGCGTCGATCCCGTGCTGCCGGAGCAACGCCTCCTCGAACGGGAGGATCACCGCCGCCTTCGTGATCAGGCGCGAGAGCTTCGGCAGGCGGTTCGCCCCCCACGCCCACACCTGCGGGGTGATGTAGTACAGCACCGGGACCCCATGTCGGCGCGCGGCCTCCGCGACCTTCATGTTGAAGCCGGGATAGTCGATCGTGATGAGCAGCGCCACATTGCCGCTGGCGAGACGTCGTTCCAGCTGCCGCAGCAACAGCCAGTGGTGCGGCACCTTGCGCAGCACCTCCACGAACCCCATCACCGCCATCTTCTCGGCGTCCTCGAGGAGCTCGACGCCGGCATTCCGCATGTTGCGCCCTCCCATGCCGACCAGCCGAAGGTCGGGGCGCAACACCGCCAGGGCCCGCGCGAGCCCGGCCGCGTGCAGATCGCCGGAGGCCTCGCCGGCGATCACCAGGACCTCACGCACGCGCGCGCTCCGGCCCACCGGCGAGCGACGTGCGCGTACGCTCGATCTCCTGCACGATGCGCATGGCCACCGCTAGGGCTTCACGACCGTCCGCCCCCGTCACGGTCACGGGCGAGCGCCCGAGCACGGCATCGATGAACGAGCGAAACTCGAGCCGCAATGGTTCGCCCTCAGGGGCCTCGAGCGGGATGCGCTCGACGAACGCCTCCAGGGCTTGCGGGGCCTTGGTCAGCTCCGCCAGGTCCACGTCGCCCCGAATGCGATAGAACTCGCCGTTCCCCGCGCCCAGGTCGAGCGACAGGTAGCCCGACGGCTGGAAGATGCGCAGCTTCCGCATGCGTTCCCGCGACACGCGACTCGCCGTGACGTTGGCCACCGCCCCCGACTGAAAGGTGATGCGCGCGTTGGCGATGTCGACGAACGGGGTGAGCACGGGGATCCCGACCGCCGCGACGTCCTGCGCGCCGCTCTTCACCAACGTGAGCAGCAGGTCGATGTCGTGGATCATGAGGTCGAGCACCACCGCCACGTCCGAGCCGCGCGGATTGAACGGCGCGAGCCGATCGCTCTCGAGGAAGCGCGGACGATCGACGTACGGCATCGCCGCGCGAATCGCACGGTTGAAGCGCTCCACATGTCCCGTCTGCACGAGCGCACCGCTCCGCGACGCCAGGTCGAGCAACTCGTCCGCCTCGGCGAGCGTCGCCGTCAGCGGCTTCTCGATGAGGACGTGCTTGCCGCGGGCCACGGCCTCCTTCGCCACGGCGAAGTGCGCCGGCGTGGGCACCACGATCGTCAGCGCGTCACAGGCGTCGATCAGCGACTGCGTCTCGGCGAACGATGGCACGCCGAGTTCGGACGCGACCTGCGCGGCCCGCTCGACGCGCGCCTCGTGGAAGCCCACGAACGTCACATCCTCCATCTCCCGCATGATGCGGACGTGATGGTAGCCTAACGCCCCGGCGCCGATGACGCCGACGCGCATCCTGGGCCCGGTCAAATCACCACCCCTCGGCCGGAGTCCTCGAGGAAACGCAGGAAGTGATCCACCTCGGCCATCGGCTGCAACTCCGAGCGCGCGCGCTCCATGGCCTGCGACACGTTGAGCTCCGAGCGGAAGAACAGGCGATACGCGCGCTTGAGCTCACGCACCGTCTCCTCCGAGAAGCCACTCCGCTGCAGGCCGACGCTGTTGAGCCCATACAGCTTCACCGGGTTCCCGACCGCCTTGAGGAACGGCGGGACGTCCTTCGCCACGCGCGAGCACCCACCAACGAAGGCGTGCTTGCCGATCTTCACGAACTGGTGCACGGCGACGAGGCCAGAGATGATCACCCGGTCCTCGACCGTCACGTGCCCGGCCAGCTGCGTCCCGTTGGAGATGATGACGCCATCGCCCACGTGGCAGTCATGCGCCAGGTGTACGTACGACATCAGGAAGCAGCCGCGCCCCACCGTCGTGCGATACGACTGCGACGTGCCGCGATTGATCGTCGTATACTCGCGAATCCGCGTCCCCTCGCCGATCTCGACCCAGGTCTCCTCGCCCTTGAACTTGAGATCCTGCGGGTCACCGCCGAGCACCGACCCGATGCCGACCACCACGTGCGGGGCGAGCTTCACGTTACGCTCGAGCACGGCGCGCGCTTCGATCACGCAGCCGTCGCCCAGCTCGCACTGTTCGCCCACGATGGCGAACGGGCCGATCCTGACCCCCTCGCCTAACGCCGCCTGCGGCGAGACGATCGCCGTGGGATGGATGACGGTGCTCATCGGTCCCTCAGCATCGCCGCCATGTCGGCTTCCGCCACCAGCCCGCCGTCGACCTTGGCCACGCCACGCATCTGGCACACCGGCCCACGAATCTTCACGACCTCGAGCTCGAAGCGCAGCTGGTCGCCAGGACGCACCGGCTTGCGCCACTTCACGTTATCGAGCGACGTGAAGTAGACCACCTTGTCCTCGGCGTTCGTGACCGTCCCCATCAGGAGGATCCCCCCCACCTGGGCCATCGCCTCGATGATGAGCACTCCCGGCATGATCGGGTGCCCGGGAAAGTGCCCCTGAAAGAACGGCTCGTTGATCGTCACGTTCTTGATCCCCACCACTCGCTTTCCTTCCTCGTACTCGATCACGCGATCCACGAGGAGGAACGGATACCGATGGGGGAGCAGCCTCATGATCTCTTCGATTTCGATCACCTGCGTCTCCTTGCACGCCTTCTGGGTCAGTTCACGCACCAGTCGCACCGTTCCGGCATGACTGGGGCGGTGGGCCACCACACGCGCCTGCACTCGCTTCCCCGCCAGGGCGAGGTCCCCCACACAATCCATCGCCTTGTGCCGCACGAACTCGTCCGACCAGCGTAGTGCGTTGTCCACCACTCCGTCAGGGCCGAGCACGAGTGCGTTTTCCGTCGAGCCCCCCTTGATCAATCCCCGACCGCGCAGGTACTCGACCTCGTGCGCGAAGCCGAAGGTCCTCGCGTCAGCCAATTCGTCCGCGAAGCGCGACGGCGTCACCTCGTAGCGTCCTTCCTGTCGCCCCACCAGCGGGTGCGGGAAGTCGATCGAGACCTCGAGCGACAGCGCATCGGCTGGGAAGACCTCGTACCACGACTCGCCGTGCTCCACGCGAACGGGCGACGACACGCGCAGAACCTCGACCCGCCCGCCGTGCGGCGCAATCCCTGCCTCCTCCAGCGCGCGAAAGAAGGGTCCTGCGCTCCCGTCCATGATTGGCGGCTCGGGACCGTCCATTTCGATCGAGAGATCGTCGATCTCGTGCGCCGCCACCGCCGCCAGCACATGCTCGACCGTGTGCAACGCCCCCTCCCCCTCCCCAAGTTGCGTCCGGCGCTCCGTCTCCACCGCCACCGAGACGTGGGCGCGGACCGTGGGTGCCCCCGCCAGGTCGACGCGAACGAACCGAATCCCGCTCCCCGGCGCGGCCGGGCGGAAGGTCAGGCGGCACGGTACTCCAAGGTGCAACCCCACCCCCTCGAGCGTGACGGCGCGCGCAATGGTCTGCCGACGAGGCGCGCTCACGCGTCGCCCCCGCCCAACAGTTGCTCGAGGCGTCGCAGCATGCCGGCGAGCTTGAAGGTCGCCGCCTGCGCCCGCAGCGCCTCGCGGTGGGGACGCGCCGGGTAGCCCGACCACGTCTCCCCCGCCGGCACGTCACCAAAGACACCTGCCTGCGCGCCGATCCGCGCCCCCGCGCCGATCTGGTGATGCCCGGCGATCCCCGCCTGTCCGCCCACGACGCAGCCATCGCCCAGGTGCGTGCTGCCGGAGATCCCCGTCTGCGCCACGATCAGGCACAAGCGCCCAATCCGCACGTTGTGCGCGATCATCACGAGGTTGTCGATCTTCGTCCCCGCGCCGATCACCGTGTCATCGATGCTCCCGCGATCGATGGTCGTGTTCGCACCGATCTCCACGTCGTCCTCGATGAAACAGCGCCCCACGTGCGGGATCTTCTGGTGTCCGGCACGCGTCGACACGTAGCCGAACCCATCGTTCCCCAGCCGGGCCCCCGCGTGCACGATCACGCGCGCACCTAACGACGTCCCGGGATACGTCGTCACGTGGGGGTACAGGTGGGAGTCCTCGCCGATCGTCACGCCGTCCCCGATCACCACGTGCGCCTCGAGTTGCGCACGATCGCCGATGCGGGCCCCCTCCCCGATCACGACGTAGGCGCCCACCCACACGTCGGCGCCGATCACCGCCCCGCGCCCGATGCGCGCGGTGGGATCGATGCCGACCTTCCGGGGCGGAGGGGCAAAGAGCTGCGGCAAGACGCGCAGCATCGCCTCCTGGGGTCGCGCCACCACCACCCGCGCCGCCACCGTCCCGGCAACCGCGGCCAGCTCCGGCGAGACCAACGCCACGCTCGCCCCGCAGGTCGCGAAGAGCGGCGCGTACTTGGCGACGCCGAGGAAGGTCAACTGTCCTGTGGTCGCCCGGTCGAGCGGGGCGACACCGGATACCGACGCCTCCGCATCCCCGTGAAGGACCCCGCCAACGAGGTCCGCGATCTCGCGTGCCGTGAGCATGACAGGTGATGACGTCGGTCGGCCTAACTCCGGAAAGCACGTTGCGGTGGCAGGGCGCGCCACGTGCGACGCCCCACCACCGCCACCGCCATCCGGTGCCGGACCGGCACGACTAGAAGGTCGGCTTCTTCGGCACGACGCCCGCCGGCTGCGCCTTCATCCCCGACGGCTTCGTCGAGTCCGGCTTCGCCGCGGTCACCGGAATCGGCTTCAGTCGCGAGACGACCTTGTCCGTCACGTTCAGCGTCGAGTCGGCCGCCACGATCACGCTCGCCTGCGTCCCGATGTCGAAGATGAAGGAGTAGCCGTCTTCCTTGCGAAGGGCATCCAGCACCTCGCGGATCTGCGCCATCATCGGCTGCACCAGCTCGTTCTGCCGCTGCTGCATCTGCACGTCGAGCAAGCGCGCGGCGTTCTCGAACGACTGCTGCTTCTCGCGAATCTCCTTCTCGCGCAGTTCGCGATTCACCGCCGTCATCTGCGCCGCCCCCTTCTGGTACGCGGACGCCATCGCCTCGAGCGTGTCCTGCATCTTCTTGATCTTGACCTGCGCGGCGTCGTACTCCTTCTGGAAGGTGCTTTCCGCCGCGGCGCGCCCCGGCGCCTTGTCGAGCACGACGCGGGAATCGATGTAGGCGAACTTCACCCCGGCCGACTGGGCCGACGCCACGCCGGCGCCAAGGGCAAGAAAGCCAACAGCCATGAGAACTGCGCGAACACGTGAGTACAACATGTGGTCTCCGGTGCGATAAGAGCGGTACTGGAAGCGCTATGGTCGAGGGGCCCTGCGTAACGCCTGCGACTGCGGGAGGTGCATAAGCTGCGTGGGAGTGCGCTGCGACTAGAAGAGCTGGCCGAGCCGGAAGTGCAGCTGCCACTTCGGGGCCTTGTTGCCGTTGGCATCGAGCCGGTCGAAACCGTACGCGTAGTCCAGCCCCAGGGGACCCAGCGGCGTGACGGTCGACGCGCTGATCCCCGCGCCGCGGAACAGCCGCGTCGGGTCGAAATCGCGCGGCTTCCGCCACACGTTGCCGGCGTCGTAGAACGCCGCCAGGTACAACGCCTGGTTCACCCGCATGCCGACTTCCGCCGTGGTGCTGAAGAACGCGCGGCCGAACGATTCGCGACGGGCGTTGAAGGTGCTCGTCCCCGTCACGTACCCCGAGGGCGAGATCGAGAACTCCTCATACCCGCGAAGCCGTTCGCCGAATTGCACGCCGCCTAACGCGAACTCCTGCGAGAAGAAGAACGGCCCCGTGTCGCCGAACACCGCGCCGCTGCGGGCCGTGAGCCCGGCCACGAACTTGATCGGCTGCGAACCCGGACGCCCGCCGCCGAGTTGCCCCAACGGGGCAAAAGCGCTGGCATCCGCCGTATAGCGCTGGAACGACGACGTCCCGCCGAGAATCCCGCCATTGAAGTTCGCCGCCACGTTGTACTGCGCCCCCGCCGTCGGGAACGGGAGGTCGATGCGCGTGTCGCGCGTGAGCGACGCCCCCAACGTCGAGCGGAACGACTTGTTGCCGTAATCCGATCGGAAATCGCCCAGCAACCCCTGCGTCCCGAACGTCACGTTCTCCGCCCCGTACGAGAGGAAGACGCGTGTGTACGGCGAGCGCGGCAGCGGGACACCGAATTGCAGCTGCGCCCCGGTGCGCAACGAACGCCCGAGGTCGGCGATGTAGTAACGCTGCAAGGAGCGATACACCGACAGCGTCCCCGACACCAGCGACTGCTTGATGCGT
Organism: Gemmatimonadota bacterium; assembly: GCA_016719105.1. Classification (NCBI taxonomy): domain Bacteria; kingdom Pseudomonadati; phylum Gemmatimonadota; species Gemmatimonadota bacterium. The sequence goes on from JADKAQ010000001.1 coordinate 820,808, forward strand.
GGGTCCGAGTACGAGAGGTTGAAGTCGTTGATGTAGCGCCCGAACTGCCACTGCAGCGAGCCACGCTTGCACTGGCCGAACAGGTTGGGCTGGTCCAGGCCGATAAAGCCACCCACCCCGGTCCCCTGCCCCATGGACGCGCCGAAGTTCACGTTGCCGGTGCGCTTCTCCTTCACCCGGAAGACGATGTCGACGTCTCCCTGGTCGTTGGCCGTGCGCGTGTCCGGCGGCGGAATCGGCGTCTCGAAGAAGCCCAGGTTCCCCAGGCTCTGCCACGAGCGGATCAGCGCCTCCTGGTTGAACACCTGCCCCGGCAGGATGACCAGCTGGTCGCGAATGCAGGTTTCCTGCGTGTAGTCGTTGCCGAAGATCTCGATACGGTTGATGACGGCGGGCGTTCGCTCCTCGACTTCCCAGCGCAGGTCGACGTAGCGCGACGAGTCGGGCATCACGCGACGCTCCACGACCGGTCGCACGTTCGCGTAGATGTACCCCTCAGTGGCGTAGGCGCTCGAAATCTTCTGCTTCGCGTCTTCCCATGCCGCCTGGTCGAAGATCCCCTTCGGGGTCGGCGACCGGCGCTTCAGGAAGTCGGTCACGCGAGACATCACCGGGCGCGTCTGTTCGCCAAACGGATAGAAGCGCGCGAGGTCCTCGCTGGAGAAGTGCTTGTTCCCGGTGACCTCGAACTCGCCCACCTTGTAGCGCGGCCCCTCCTCCACCGAGAGGTCGACGAGCGCCTTCCCGCGCGCACGATCGATCATCAACGTGTCGCGCGCGACGCGGAAATCGATAAATCCACGCTTGGCGTACAACTGCGGAATGCGCTCGGCGAGGTCACCCGCGTACTTGTCTTCGTCAAACTCCCCCTTCTTCCAGAAGAGGAACCCCTCGGGCTGTGTCTTCATCGCCCCCACGACCTCCTTGGCCTTGAGGCTGCGATTCCCCGTGAGCTTCACCCCCGACACAGCCAGGCGTCGCCCTTCGTCCACGCGGAAGAAGAGCTTGACGGCTTCATCGCCGATCTTCTGGCTGTCGACGGTCACGCGCGCCAGGAAGTAGCCGTTCTTCTCGTACAGCGAATCGATGCGGTGCACCGCCAACGCAACCGCCGACGGATCGAGCGGCTTGTTGTACCCCAGGTCGATCTTGTCGCGAACACTTCGCCCCGACAGCTGATCGACACCCTGCACATCCGTCTCCACGAGGAGCGGGCGCTCCTTCACCTCGATGGCGAGCACGGCAAAGTTGCGCGCATCGTCGAGGTCACAGGTGATGCCGACGCGCTCGTACTGCCCGGACTGGTACAACGCCTTGATGGCGCGTTGCACCGCCTTGTAGTTGAGCTGCGTACCGGCAAGCAACCCGGCTTCGGAGACGACGTCAGTGGTGGTGACGCGCTTGTTCCCCCGGACAGCGATGGAGTCCGGGGTGGTGCAACGTCCCTGCGTGGCGGCGTCCTGAGCGGACGCCACACGAGAGAACAGGCCAAGCGCCAGGAGCGCTAACAGCTTCCGCGACATAGCCGGGAAATATACACAAAGGGAACGGCCGGGTTCAGTGTGAACCCGGCCGTTCTTTCGACACCCCCCGTCCCGAATGGGCTTACGCCTTCGGAGCGGAATTGCTCAGAACCTTGAAGGCGAGCTTCTGCCCGTCCTCCGCCAGGTCGACCTCGATCTCGTCGCCCTTGGCGAACTCGCCCAAGAGGATCTTCTCCGAGAGCGGATCCTCGATGTACCGCTGGATCGCCCGCTTGAGCGGCCGCGCCCCGTACTGCTCGTCGTAGCCGTTCCGGGCCAGGAAGTCCGACGCCGGATCGCTGAGCTTGAGCGTCAACTCGCCTTCCGACATCCGCTTCTGGACGTCCCGGAGCATGATCCCCACGATCTGGGCGATGTGCTCCTTCTGAAGCGGGTGGAAGACGATGACGTCGTCCAACCGGTTGAGGAACTCCGGGTTGAAGACCTGCTGGAGCTCTTCCTTGACCTTCTCCGACATGCGCTCGAACGAGGCCTTGAAGTCCGGTGCCGTGAAGCCCAGCGACTTGTTCTTCGCGACGTCCTTGGCGCCCACGTTCGAGGTCATGATCACGACCGTGTTCTTGAAGTCGATGACCCGTCCGTAGTTGTCCGTCAGGTGCCCCTCGTCGAGGACCTGCAGGAGGATATTGAACACGTCCGGGTGCGCCTTCTCGATCTCGTCGAGGAGGACCACGCTGTACGGCTTCCGCCGAACCGCCTTGGTCAGCGTCCCCGAATCCTCATAGCCCACGTACCCCGGCGGCGCGCCGATCAGGCGCGAGACCGAAAACTTCTCCATGTACTCGCTCATGTCGACCCGGATCAGGGCCGACGCGTCCGCGAACAGGAACTTGGCCAGCGAGCGCGCGAGTTCTGTCTTCCCGACGCCCGTCGGGCCGCAAAAGATGAACGAGCCGATCGGACGCTTGGGGTCCTTAAGCCCGGCACGACTGCGCCGGATGGAACGAGCAATCGCCTTGATCGCCTCTTCCTGGGCGACCACTGACTCGTGGAGTTCCTCCTCCATCCGCAGCAGACGCGAGCTCTCCGCCTCCTGAAGCCGGGTGACGGGAATCCCCGTCCAGCGGCTCACGATGAAGGCGACCTCTTCCTCGCCGAGGACCGGGCGATGCGACTGGCGACGCTTCTCCCACTCGTCCTGCTTCTTCCGAATTTCACCCTGAAGTTCGCGCTCGGTGTCCCGGAGGGCGGCAGCACGCTCGAAGTTCTGGTCCCTGACCGCGGCCTCCTTCTCGGTATTGACCTTCTCCAGTTCGTCCTTGAGCTGCGCCACCTCCGGCGGCGGCACCTGCGCCGCCAGCCGTGCCCGCGCCCCGGCCTCGTCGATCACGTCGATCGCCTTGTCGGGGAGGAAACGATCCGTGATGTACCGTTCCGACAGCTTGGCCGCCGCGACGAGCGTGTCATCAGGGATGATCACCCGATGGTGATCCTCATACTTCTTCTTGAGCCCCTGAAGGATCTGCACCGTCTCGTCGATCGAGGGCGGGTCGACCACGACCGTCTGGAAGCGACGCTCGAGCGCCCCGTCCTTTTCGATGTACTTGCGATACTCGTTCAACGTCGAGGCGCCCACGCACTGCAGCTCACCGCGCGCCAGCGCCGGCTTGAGCATGTTGGAGGCGTCGATCGCCCCTTCGGCGGCGCCTGCCCCAACCAGCGTGTGCAGCTCGTCGATGAACAGGATCACGTTCTTGTTCTGCGCGATCTCGTTCATCACCGCCTTGAGCCGCTCCTCGAACTGGCCGCGGTACTTGGTCCCGGCGATGACGGCCGCCATGTCCAGCGACAGCACGCGATGTTCGCGCAGCGCGTCCGGGCACTCGCCCGTCGCGATGAGTTGCGCCAGCCCTTCGACGATGGCCGTCTTGCCGACACCGGGTTCGCCGATGAGGACCGGGTTGTTCTTCTTGCGGCGCGTGAGGATCTCCATCACGCGCTCGATCTCCTTGGCGCGCCCGATGGTCGGATCGAGCTGCTGCTCCGAGGCAAGCTGCGTGAGGTCGCGGCAGAAGTGGTCGAGCGCCGGGGTCTTGGACTTTTTCTCCCCCTTGGGCGGCGTCGCCGCCGGCGGGACGTTCCCCGGCTGCGGCTCCTTGCCGCCACCCTGCGGCGGCATCTCGGTGCCGAGCAGGCGCAACGTCTCGGCGCGTGCCGCGTCGAGGTTGACCCCAGCGTCGGTGAGCACCTGGGCGGCGATCCCCTTCTCCTCGCGCAGCAGGCCAAGCAGCAGGTGCTCGGTCCCGACATACGAGTGATTGAGCTCCCGCGCTTCGCTCATCGCCAGCTCGAGCACCTTCTTGGCGCGCGACGTGTAGGGGAGGTCCGGCCCCGTCGTCTGGGCAGCTTTCCCCTTCTTGACCGTCTCTTCGATCTTCTGCTGGATCTCGTCGAGGTCGACGTTGAGGTTCTGGAGGACGGCCGCCGCGACTCCTTCGCCTTCGCGAATGAGCCCGAGCAGGATGTGCTCCGTTCCCACGTACTCGTGGTGCAGGCGCTGCGCCTCCTCCCGCGCCATCTGGAGGACCTTTCGCACCCGCTCGGTGAAGTTATAGCCGTTCATGAGTCCCTCAGCTCGGTTCCCGCATCGCCGTTAGGCAACCGGGTCCGCCTCGGCTTCGAGCGCCTGCCGCACGTAGCGCGCTCGCGCCACATTGGCTTCGCTCTCGGTCAGCGCGCGCCCTTCTGCGTATGCCAGGTGCGCACTCTGGCAGAAGATCAGGAGCTTGTTGAGCGTGTATACACTGAGCCCGCTGATCAGTTTCAGCCCCACCGCCAGCCGCACGCCGCTGAGGTAGTTCATCGCCTCATCGAACGTGAGACTGCGCGCGAAGCGAAGCGTCCCATAGGCCCGCCACAGCTTGTCCTCAATAATATAGCCCGCATCCCGCCACAGCACGCGCCGTGCCTCGTGCTCCCGCTGGATCACGTGACGCACAACGCGCAGCAGGTGGTCCGCCAACTCCTCCTCGGTCCGACCCAGGGTCGTCTGGTTCGAAATCTGGAAGAAATTGCCCACCACCTCGCTCCCCTCACCATACAACCCACGGTAGGTCAGCCCCATGGCATGGAGCCCCGCCAACACCTTGGCGATCTCCTTGGTCAGGACCAGCCCCGGCAAGTGGATGAGCACCGACGCACGCATTCCGGTTCCCGTATTGGTCGGGCAGGCCGTCAGGAACCCGAAATCGTCGTGGTAGGCGTACGGCAGGCGCGAGCCAAGCTCCCGGTCCAGCCGCTCCACCGCCGACAGCGTTCGGGCAATCTCGAGCCCTGAGCGCAGCGCCTGCAGGCGAAGGTGGTCCTCCTCATTCACCATCACGCCCACCCCTTCCCCCAGCACGACCGCCGCCCCCCCGCGGAGCGGCAGCGCATTCTCCAGCCCCGCCAGCTCCTTGCTCACGAGGTGCCGTTCGTGCAAGAGCTGACGATCGTTAGGGGCCATCTCGTCGACGCGCAGGACCACGCCACCGCGCAGGCTTGGCAGGTGCGGCATGGCGTCTCGCACCTGCTGCAGCACCCGCAATCGTTCCCCCTCGCGCGCCCGTCCCGTGAACGCATACCCCTCGACGTTGCGCGCGAGGCGAATACGCGTCGACAGGACGACATCCGCGTGCTCGCCGGAGCCGTCCAGCCACCCCATGCCGCCGTCGGGAAGGAGCGTCAGATCGAGCATCACTCGGCGTCCTTGATCTGGTCGCGCAGCGTCGCCGCCGCCTCGAACTCCTCGTTCTCGATGGCGCGGCGCAACCGGTCGCGCAACTCGCCGATCGTCGTCGCCTTCTCCAGGATCTCGGCCGCCGGCGGGACGTAGCGGCGCCCGACATGCTTGGCGCTCCCCTGCACGCGACGCAGCAGTTCGCGCAGACTCTGCTCGAACGTCGCGTAACAGCGAGAGCAGCCCAGACGCCCGGTCGCGCGGAAATCGCGCAGCGTCATCGAGCAATACGTGCACCGCACCGCGTCGGCCTGCGACGCGCTCGCCTGCTGTTGGACCGCCTGCAAGAATTCTCCGAGGACGTTCTTGGGGGGCGTGGTGACGGTTGTCTCGATCCCCTGCTCCGCCGCGCACTTGGCGCACAGGTGCCGCTGCGTCACCTCACCCCCAGCCGCCTGGGTCAGGTGCACGCTGGCGTCCTGCTCGCGGCACACATCGCAGAGCATCAGGCGACCACTCCTCTCACGTCAGTTTCGGCCAACACCCCATCCTCCAACAGGAGAACCCGATCGGCCCGCGCCGCCAGCGATCGGTTGTGCGTCACGACGACCATGCCAATCTCGAGGTCCCGCGCCAACTCCGCCAACAGGTCGTGCAACCGCTCCGCGCTGCCATGATCGAGGTTGCCGGAGGGCTCATCGGCCAACAGCAGGACCGGATCCATCGCCAGCGACCGCGCCACCGCCGTTCGCTGCTGCTCGCCACCCGACAGCTCCGAGGGGCGATGGTGCATGCGTCCGCTCAGCCCCACCCGAGACAGCAGCTCCTCCGCACGGCTGCGCGCGGTCCGAACATCGCGGCCGGCGATCCGCGCCGGCATCATCACATTCTCGAGCGCCGTGAACTCCCGCAGCAGGTGATGAAACTGGAAGACGAAGCCCACCTTGTGGTTGCGAATCGTCGCCAACTCCTCGTCCGACCGTCCCTCGAGCGATTCGCCGTCCACCACGACTCGCCCCTTGGTCGGGCGGTCGAGTGCCCCCATGACGTGCAGCAGCGTGCTCTTGCCGGCCCCGCTCGTCCCCACGACGGCGATCATCTCCGCACGCGCCACGCGGAGCTCAACCCCGTTGAGGATGTGCAGGATTCCACCGTCGCCCCCGCGGTACGACTTGACGATTCCCTCGGCTACTAGAACGGACATCCGGAATCAGCCTCGCCCCAGAGACACCTGATGAACACTCTCGCACACGCGCGCCACCCACACAACTAGCCCGAACGAGCGACGGCCGGTTCCCGCGGGCCTCGTTCGCTCGCTACTCATGCCGGATCGCTTCGATCGGGTAGAGCTTCGCTGCCTGCTGCGCGGGATACAGCGTCGCCAGCCCCGCAATGAGGACCGACGCCAGGACCGTCAGCGCCACGTCGCTCCATTCGGTCGTCACCGGCAGGTGGTCGATGAAATAGATCGCCGGATCCAGCTTGATGAGCTTGTACTTCCCGAGTGCGACCGACACGACCAACCCCAACACGAGCCCCAGAAATGTCCCCGCGAAGCCGATCACCAGCCCCTGCGTGAGGAAGACCTTCCGAACCGAGCGCGCGGTCATCCCCATCGCCTTCAGGATTCCGATTTCCTTCGTCTTGTCGGCTACGACCATCGTCAGGTTGCTCACGATGTTGAAGGCGGCCACCACGACGATCAGGAGCAGGATGACGCCCATGCCGAGCTTCTCGAGCTTCAGTGCCTGAAACAGCGACGAGTTCTGCTCCTGCCAGTCCACCGTACGGTAGGGAAAGCCGAGGCGCTGCGCGAGCACGGGGGCGATCTCGGGGGCGCGCCAGCGATCGGTCGTCTTGACCTCGAGCCCGGTGACGGCGCTGTCGAGCCCCGCGATGTCCTGCGCCGCTGCCAGCGACATGAAGACATACGCGTTGTCGTACTCGTACATCCCCGTCTCAAAGACCCCGGTGACCTCGAACCGAATCGGCCGCGGGACGAAGGTCCCGGTGGCGCGATTCAGCTTCGTCCCCGAAATCGTCATGATGGTGATGGTATCCTGGGGATACGCGTTGAGGCGTGCGGCCAGGAGCTTGCCGAGCACGACCCCCCGCTGCTGCCCATCGGAACTGGCGAAGCGGAAATCCCCCTGGGTCGCGTGCTGCCGGATGCTGGTCACGTCGATCGTCTTTCGCGACTGCGGTTCGATCCCCGAGACATACGCCCCTTCGACGTAGTCGTGCCCGGTGCTCAGTAGCCCCTGCGTGAGGACGAAGGGTGCGACGGCCGTCACCCCCGGTTCCTGTTGCACGCGCGCCATCACGGCGCGCCAGTCGGCGATCTTGAGGTCCTCGCCGTAGCTGAGCACGCGAATGTCGGGCGAGCCGATGAGGATCTTCTCGCGCAGGTCGCGCTGCAGGCCGTTCATCACCCCCATGACGACGATCAGCGCGCTCACCCCGACGATCACGCCGCCGATGGCGATCACACTAATGAACGACAGCAGCTTTGACCCACGCCGGCTGCGCAGGTATCGCCAGGCGATGTCGAACTCGATCCCGTTCATTCCGGGCGCATCGTGGGAAAGAGGATCACGTCGCGGATGTTGGCCGACGCCGAGAGGTACATGAACAATCGGTCCATGCCGATCCCGACGCCACCCATGGGGGGCATCCCGTACTCCATCGCGCGCAGGTAGTCCTCGTCGACTCCGCTGGCCTCCTCGTCTCCCTCGGCCTTCAGGCGCGCCTGCGCCTCGAAGCGCCGACGCTGGTCGAGCGGGTCGTTGAGTTCGCTGAAGGCGTTGGCCAGTTCCTTCCCCTTGGCGAAGAGCTCGAAGCGCTCCGTGAGTCCCTCGACCCCGCGCTTGGGCTTGGCGAGCGGCGACAGCTCCACCGGATAGTCCACGACGAACGTCGGCGTGTCGATGGTCGATTCGACAAGCGCCTGGAACATCTCGTCGAGGAGCTTGGGGCGGCTCAACGTCTCGACCTTGTGTACCCCGATGCGGTGCGCCATGTGCCGCAGGGCGGCGATGTCGGCCGTCATGCAATCGGCGCCCAACGCCTGGTTGAGCGACGGCACCCACTCGATGCGCGGGAACGGCGGGGAGAATCGCGGCACGTCGACGAACCCTTCGTCCGTCAGGAGCAACCGCTCCTCGGCGCTCGCCGCATCGGGCGACAAGACCGCACGCACCGCGTCCGACGCGCGAATGAGCAGCGCTTCCACGCGCGCCATCATCACGCGGTAGTCGGCGTAGGCCTCGTAGAACTCGAGCATCGTGAACTCGGGATTGTGCGTGCGGTCGATCCCCTCGTTCCGGAAATCATGCCCGATCTCGTACACGCGATCGAGCCCCCCGACCACCAGGCGCTTGAGGTACAGCTCGTCTGCAATCCGCAGGTAGAGCGGCATGTCGAGCGCATTGTGATGCGTGACGAAGGGGCGCGCGGCGGCCCCGCCATACAGCGGCTGCAAGACCGGCGTTTCCACCTCGAGGTAGCCGAGTTCGTCCAGGGCCCGCCGGATCTCCGTCATCATCCGGCTCCGCGCCACGAACCGACGCCGAACGTCGGCGTTCACTGCGAGGTCGGCATAGCGCTGACGATATCGCATCTCCGGGTCGGCAAAGCCAGAGTGACGCACGACGACGCCGTCGACGATTTCGTCCTTGCCGTACGGGAGCGGGCGCAGCGACTTCGCCAGCAGCGTCGCCCGCTCGGCCTTCACGGTCGTCTCGCCCGTACGCGTGCGAAAGAGCGTCCCCTCGACGCCGACGATGTCACCGATGTCATACAAGGCAAGCTCGGTGAAGACCGCGTCACCCAGTTCATCGCGCCGGAAGTAGACCTGGATCCGTGAGTGTGCGTCGGCCACATGCCCGAAGATCGTCTTGCCGTGCGGGCGCCAGGCGACGATGCGCCCCGCGACCGCCACGCGCGCCCCCGTCTCGGCGTCCGGGGGGAGCGCCCGGAGCGCGCTCGCCGCGTCGTGCGTCACGTCGAACCCGTACGCGAACGGGGCCACGCCTAACGCTTCGAGCTGCGAGAGCTTGTCGCGTCGCGCCTTGAGCACGAAGTTCAGGTCGTCGCTCATGCGACCCCCGCCGCGCCAGCCGCGCCGGCCCCGTACTGCTTCAGGTACGCCTCGATGAACTCGTCGATGTCGCCGTCCATGATGCGCTGCACATCAGGGATCTTCAGTTCGGTCCGGTGGTCGTTGACCATGGTGTACGGCTGGAAGACGTAGCTGCGAATCTGGCTCCCGAAGGAGACGTCGGACTTGGTGGAGTCGAGCTTGGCCTTGGCGGCGGCCTGCTTGTCGGCCTCGATCTGGTAGAGCTTGTTCTTGAGCTGCTTCATGGCGGTCGCCTTGTTCTTGAACTGCGACCGCTCCTGTTGCGAGGAGACCACCACGCCCGACGGGATGTGCGTCAGGCGCACGGCCGACGACGTCTTGTTGACGTGCTGACCGCCGGCACCGCTCGCGCGGAAGACGTCCATCTTGATGTCCTCCTCGCGAATCTCGATGTTGATCTCCTCATTGACCACCGGATACACGAAGACCGACGCAAAGCTCGTGTGCCGGCGCGCATTCGAGTCGAACGGCGAGATACGAACCAGGCGGTGTACCCCGGTCTCCGGGCGCAGGAAGCCGAAGGCGTAGTGCCCCTTGATCTCGACCACCGCCCCCTTGATCCCGGCCTCCTCGCCCTCGGACATGTCGAGGATCTCGAGCCCGAAGCCATGACGCTCGGCCCAGCGCGAGTACATGCGCAGGAGCATCTGCGCCCAATCCATCGCCTCCGTCCCGCCGGCCCCCGCCGAGATCTCGAGCTGCGCGTCACGGAAGTCGTCCGGGCCCTGGAGCAGTGACCGCAACTCGTACTCGCGGAGCGACGACTCGATGGCGTCGGTCTCCTGGTCGAGGTCACGAATCATCTCCTCGTCGGGCTCGGCGGTGAGAAGATCGTCCAGCTCCCGCGCGCTGCGCACGCGTCCCTCGAGCCGATCGAACGGCTCGACCCACGCCTTCAGCGTCTTGACGCGCTGCACCACGTCGCGGGCGCGCTCCTGGTCGTCCCAGAAACCCGCCCCCGTCATCTGGTGCTCGAGCGTCGTTAGGCTGTCCCGCTTGCCGGCGAGGTCAAAGATACCTCCGCAACTCGGTCAATCGCTCGTCGTAGCCCGAGAGCGTGCGCGCGCGTTCGGTGTCGGCCATCGGTGCTGTGTCTCCGCGAGTCCGCATGTGACGCGAGCCGTCCTCCACCTCGGAGAACGGCCCGTCCGGTGTTCGAAACTCCTCGGGCGAAACATAGCGCCGGGCGCTGTGGCGTTCTAGCCCGCACCCCTCCCCCGCCACCGCGCTAGAAGATGCGCTTGCCCCCCGCCAACACGTCGTTCAGCGCCTCCTGAAAGTGCGTCGTACTCTCCGCGAACTCGCGCCCCACCTGCTCGACGTACTCTTCGTAGCTCTTCTTGATCTCTTCGCGAAAGAGCTGCTTGAGCGTCCCGTTGCGCGCCCCTTCCTCACGCTTCTGCGGATGATACGCCACCATGTCGGAGACGAGCGCGCGCGCGAGTCGCCGAGCCTTCTGGTTCGGATCGTTGGACAGGAAGGGATTGATCGGGCGCCGCGCCAACGGCGCCCCGCCGGAAGTCGACGTCCCGCTTGCAGCCGCAGCGGCGCTCGTGCTTACCGCGCCGGCGGGCGATGACGTTGGCGCTCCACGTGGCTCGCTCGGCAGGTCCGGGCTCGTCGCGGGGGGCGGAACGACAGGGGCGGCGGAAGCCGTCGACACCGGTGCCATCGGGGTGACCTCGCGCGGTGTCGCGGCATCCCGCGATGCCCCGAGCGTCGCGGCATCGCGCGGCGCGCCGAGTCCCTCGAGCGCCGGCGACGGCACGAAGGCCGGCGTGGGTGGCCGGAGCGTCGGAGCCAGTGCCGCGGGTGGAGCCGAGGGCGTGGCGAGCGGCGGCATCGCGACGGCCGGCGTGACCGGTGTCGGTCGACGGGGGGGCGCGAAGGGCGGAACACGCACCGCGCCGGCATCGCGCACCACTGCGTCGCGCGCCGGTGGCGTACCTAACGAGGACGGAAGCTCATGCGCGGCCGGGGCGTCGCGCGATGTCGTGTCGACCGTCGGCGGTGACGACACGATCGGCGGCGCGTATGCCACGGGCACTGGCGTGGCTGCCACCGGCAGCGGCAGCGCCGCAGGTGGTGTCGGGGCGGGGGCCGGAGCTGGGAGCGAGACCGTCGCCGAACGACGCACGCCTTCCGTCGAATGCGTCGACGCGATCGCAGGCCAGGGCGCCCCAGCTCCCGACGCCATCGAGCTCGGGAATTCGTCCGCCCAACGCACGCTGGCCCCCACCGGAATCAACCCCCCGCAGATGGAGCATCGTGCACGAAGGTTGGCCCCCGTGACCTTCACGGGATCCACGCGAAAGACGGACTGGCACTCGGGACACGAGACGTTCATGACTCGTCAATCACACTGATGGTTCGCTGCGGACGCGGAGGAGTGGGTTCCGCCCCTGGCGAAACCGCATCGGTCCGACGATCCACAGTATACACCGAACCGGCAAGGGTCTTCGCATACCCCTTCATCTCGGTCGCCAGCTCGGCGACCTGTGCCGCGGTGGCGAAGTGACGACGCTCGTTGGTCACCACGCCGATCGACAGTGTCATCAACGGGACGCGGTGCAGCTGGCCGCGTCGGTCCTTCCCGAAGAAGTAGCCGGCTCGACGGTCCTGCTCCGAATACTGATACGGCACCAGCAGGTCGAACACCGTCACGATCTCCGAGCAGACGTCGTTCAGCTCCACCGCCGGGATGATGAAGATGAAGTCGTCACCGCCGATGTGTCCGACGAAGCCTCGCTCGCCGCACACGCCCTTCACCACGTCGTGCAGCAGCTTCGCGAGCAGACGAATGACACGATCGCCGTCGTAATAGCTGTACCGATCGTTGTATTCCTTGAAGTGGTCGAGGTCGGCATAGCAGACGGCGTACAACTCGTTGCGTTCCATCCGACGCCCGATTTCAGCCTCGATCTCGATCGTCCCCGGGAGTCGCGTCGACGGATGCACGTACACATCCCGGTCGGAACGCCGAAGGAGCAGGTCGAGTCGCTGCGAGATCTCGGAATCCGACACGCCGATGCGAAGGATCTCGTCCGCCCCACTCTCGAGAGCCAGTTCGAACGCTCCCGGGGACTCGCCGATCAGCACGACCGCCGGGACGATTCCAGTGAAGGAGTCCGACTTGAGCCGGCGGCACGCCCCCCACAGCTCGCTCGTCGAGTCTTCGAAGCGAGCGTCGAACACCACGACGCGCGGACGGCTTCGAAGGGCGACGTCGAGGAGAGCATTACCGCTCGCGACGGTGCTGGCGGGGAGACCGCGCTCCCGCACCCACGACGCCACGGCCGCGGGGAGCGTCTCGCCACGCGGGGAGAACAGCATCGCGGAAGGAAGCGGCACGCTATGAGATGGGTGAGCGGGACGGGCGCAAGATACCCGGCGGCGAAGACTTGGTCAAAGCGGGCAAAACCTTGTGTCGCCGCATTTTCGCCTTCGCGCCGACCGCCGATCGCTCGCTGGAAGGGGAGCGCCCCTTCTCATGGCTACGACGATCCGCGCGCGCTTCGGTGACAGGAGCCGTATGCCTCACGACGCGCTCGTCATGTGCAGGCCCCGAGTCGTCACGCGCAGCGCCCCAACCAGGTGCCGAGCATCAATGTCCGAACGCGAGAGGGATCGCTACCGATACATCGTACGACCGGCCCAGCGCCGTGCGCCGCTGCGCCAGGCGCAGCGAAACCGAGGCGTCGATGGCGCTGAGGACGTGATTCCCCAGGGCAACGCCGAGGTCGGCGACCGCCGATCGGTATCCCTCGTTGCTGCGCCGTATAAGCTGACGAAATCGCGAGTACTCACCGTCCGCTCCCGCCCAGGACCACCGGTACTCGGGGCGTACGGCGCGCTGCAGGTAGAACTGTTCCGCCTTGGCCCACTCGGCGGAACCGCGTTCTGGCGGCTGAAACGGATTCTTCCAGTACGTTCGGCGCGCGAGGAGCCACGTGGCACCGTTGAACGTGGTGGAGTCAACTTCCGGCTGAAGCCCACCAGCCCCGCCGGCGAGATCGAACGCGCCGCTGGACGCGAAGTGCTCCATGCGCTCGTAGTAGTCGAAGTCCCCGACGGGTCGACTCGTCGAGAACGGCGATCTGGCCACCGCCGACGCGAGCGATCGGTACTCGTTTCGCGTTCGGCGAGCGACTCTCGTGTGCGAGTTGTAGCTCGAGAGGGCGAACGCCTCCAGCGCGACATACACGATGGCGCGACGTTGACGAAGTAGCGCCTGCCCTGCACCAGGGACGATTGCCGAAGCCAGGATTGCCCATGAGGTGGGGCGCGCCACGCTCGCGGCGCCATCCGAAGCGAGAGCACGTCGCGCGGCCACCCCGAGGGGCCCGGCATCGCCATTCGCCCGCATACCACCGAGGTCGGTCGCGGTGGCCCCGAGCGAGGAAACAGGGGGCGGCCGGTGGACGAACCGATCGGGGGACACCCGTTGCGCGTCCGATGGATGCGGAAGAATCGCCAGCAGGGCAGCTGCGCCCATGACGACCCTTCCGACCACCGAATGGGTCTTGGTGGTGCTCCGCATCAGAAGGTCAAGCGGAGCGACAGGTACGTGGGCGCCTGACCAGCGTCGGCGGACAAGCCGGCGAAGACGCGCGCGAAGTCGATGACCAGTCGCCCGGCTACGAAGCCGAGCCCGAGTGTCGGACCACCGGACTCCGTCGATCCGGACGAGAAGACGTAGCCCGCGCGAAGGAACGCCTTCTTCTCCCACACGAACTCTCCACCGACCCGGGGAAGCGGCTTACCGACTGGGACGTCATCGATGACGTCGGCCGACACGAGGAGCTCCGCGTCGTCTGCGTACACCTTGGGGATCACGTAGCGCGCCGTCGCACCGATCTGCAATCGCGTCGGAAGCGGGTCCGATTGCGGACTGTCGTTGATCTGCAGGTCGACCCCCACGTTTCGGATGGCCGCTCCGATCGTGATGGGCAGCTTCGTCGGAAGGTCGAACTGCACGCCGCCGTCGAGCGCGCTGGTGGACGCCTGCTTGGTTGGGAGCGAAGGGCACAGCCCTTCGCAGTCGAAGCGAAACTGGACCAGCTTATAGGAGACGCCGGCCCTCACGCGTCGTCCGATCGTCGTGGCGTAAGTCCCTACCAATGCAAGGTTTCGGGGAAGGATCTTCCCTACCACGTTACCCTGATTGTCCACCGCGGGGATGTCACCGCCGAAGTCGAGGATGTTGGCCGAGAGCGCCACGACCCCGAGCAGCGAGGAAGCCGCCGTCACCGTCAACGCCTCGCTGGTTCCGATGACGCTCTGGGAGTGGTGTAGGGCGGCATCGCCGCGTCGCACGGTGGCGATGCCGGCCGGATTCCACCATACCGCATCGCCGCTCCCATTCGCCGCCATCATCGATTGCCCCATGCCGACCGCGCGTGCGGAGACCGGAAGGAGCAGGAAGAGCGCCGCTTGATCGGCGATTCCATTCTGCGCGCGCAGCCGCCTCGGCGCGATCGACGCGACGAGGCCGAGCGCAACGACTGCGACCTGACGAAGGCGCCTAAATGGGCGTCGCCTCATCAGTGAGCATGATGGGAATATCGTCGCGGATGGGATACTGGAGGCGGCAGGCAGGACACACGAGTACCGCGTCGCGTTCGCGGTGTTCCAGCGTCCCCTTGCAGCGGGGACAAACGAGGATGGCGAGCAGTTGAGGCGACAGCGTCACGACTGAGAATCCTCTGGAATGACGAAGCCGAAGCGCTTGAGCGAGCGTTCGTTACGCCGCCAATTGTCGAGCACCTTCACCCATAGGTCC